>DATHBC010000277.1:0-2469 GCA_035296345.1 Pyrinomonadaceae bacterium
GTAACGACGCGCCAGCGCGCGCACGAGAAAAGTTAAAATCAACGCTGCGACAAACGCAATTATCCCGATAAAAAAAGGCTTTTGAGTGAGTTCACGCATAATCACCTTGATGATTCGGCTTTTCGGGGAAGTTGACCGACAATTATTTTTTAATACTGCAAAAGATATTCTAACCTTTTTTGGGTATTAAAGTATAATAAACCTCTTTAATGTCAGAAATTAAGCGTTGCTTGTCGTAGCTGGCGGAAACGAAAGCCAGCCCGCGCGCGCCCAATTCTTCTCGTAATTTTTCATCTTTCGCCAAATAAATCAAGCCGTTCAGAAAACCTTCGGCATCGCCGGACGCCGTGCGAACGCCGCGCTCGCAAACCGTAAAATCCGGCGTCTCCGCCGCCGTTTCAGCGCCGAGCAAATCTATTACGCCGCCGACCGCCGTCGAAATACACGGGCGCGCGTTTGCCATCGCTTCAATCAGCGAAAGCGGCGTGCCCTCGTTCAAAGACGTGAGCGCGACAACATCCAGCGCCGGATAGAAAACATCCGCGTCGCTGCGGTTGCCCAAAAATGTAACGATGTCATTTATATTATACTTTTCCGCTTCTTTTTCAAGTTTTTCCCGCAAATGCCCGTCGCCGATAATGACGAATTTCAGAGGCGGAAAGCCCTCGCCGCCGCTTTCCTGATTGAAACTTTCTTTGTAAGCCCGCGCGACCTGCAAAAAGAGCGAGTGGTTCTTAATCTCGGTCAGCCTGCCGACCAAGCCGACCAGAATTTCCTCGTCTCGCGCGCCGATTTCCGCGCGCAGCACATTGCGTTTCGCCTGCCAGTCGGCAAACGGCGAAAGGTCTATGCCGAGCGGCACGACGGCAAATTGCTTCTCTTTGCCGACGCCGAACTCTCTGTGGATTTCTTCGAATTGCTGCCGGCTGATGGTAATGATTTTATCGGTGACGAGGCGCGCCAGAGCTTTCTCGATAAAAAGAAAAAAACGGGTTTTTCTTTTCCCGTAATAGCTGTGAAAAACGTGCCCGTGATAAGTGTGCACGAAGCGGACTTTTCTGGGCTGCCCGGTTAAAGTGCGGAGCGTCAGCCAGCGATAAAAAAAACCGGCGACGCGCCCGATTGTTCCGGCTTTGGCGGTGTGCGTGTGAACGATGTCGGGTTTTTCTTTTCGCAGAAAACGATAGACTTTCCAGAGCGAGACGACGTCTTTTACCGATAGCTCGCGGCTCATTTCCGGGATGAAAACCGGCTCGACCTCGTGCTCGGCGGCAAAATAGCTCATGTCTTCTTCGCCTTCCGGAACGGTTCCGGTCATCAGCACGGACTCGAACTCCGCGCCGCCTTGCAGAGCTTTCGTCAGCCACACGACGTGGCGCGCCGGACCGCCGACGTTGAGCCGGGCAATGATGCGAACTATCTTCATATCCGTCTGCCGAAACGACGAGCCGCGAGCAATTTTGAGTTTCGAGTTTTGAATTTCGAGCTTTATTTAAAAAACCGAATCCAAAATTAAAATTTAAAATTGCTCGCGACTCGTCCTTTGAGCAGCAGCGATTGTCCGAACCGGATGCGGCTTTGATTTTTCACAAAGTGGCACCCGTTTATACGAGGGATGTGGAACCTCGCCGTCACAAAAGCTGCTGCGGTAAAAGAAATTTAATCCATCGTAAAAATTGTGTTCGGGTCGTCTTCATGACGAATCTCGTCGATTTGCTCGCGGCGTCCTTCGCCCATATAAAGGCGGTTCGGGCAGTTTATGACGACGCCTTTTTCCGTCTGGCTGACGTTTTTGTAAGCGTGAGCGACGCCTTTCGGGATAACGACCGCCTGCGGGTTGTCAGCGCCGACAAACATCGTCATCACGTAACGATACGTCGGCGAGTCGGCGCGATTGTCCCAGAGCCGCAGCTTGAAATTTCCCGTGCCGATAAAGCAAAACAAATCCGCCTGCTCCGTGTGCTCGTGCGGTCCGCGCTGGAGGTTCGGCTCGGTCACGGAAATATACGCCATCGCCGGATAAAATTCCCGTTCCAGCTCGTCGTGGCGAAAAAGCTCAGCCAGCCAGCCGCGGTCGTCCACGTATTTTTTGAGCGCATAGACGACGACGCCCTCGATTTTGCCTTTGGTAAAAACGTTTCTTTTAGCGGTTTGTTGACTCATTCGTTTTGCTCTGCGCCTGCATTTTTCGTTTATTTATTTTCGCGCGGCAAGCCTTTGATTTTCCGGTAAAGCCGCCGCGAAAGAGTTTCGAACAAATCTTTTTTAGCCGCCGACGAAGCCCTCTCGCTGAGCGTAACCACCGCCGCCAGCGAAGTTTTGACGTAGCCTGAAAAGCCGGTCGTCTGCTTGAAAATAGTGTTGTGCTCAATCGCCGTTTCGATTTCTTCGCGCTCTTTCGTGTAGTAATAAACCGCCAGCGATTTTCGCGTCATGTCCGGCGGCAGATTCAGCTTGCGCGGATGCCCG
>DATHBC010000278.1:0-2788 GCA_035296345.1 Pyrinomonadaceae bacterium
TCCGCGCCTTCGGATTTGTAAATCGTGTTTTTGACCAAATCGAAAACCGGCGTCGAGCGCGTCAGGATGACGCCCGAAGCCAGAACGGCACGTTCCCTGACAATCGTGCCTTCGTAAACGCCGGTGTTGCCGCCGACCAGCACGTCGTCTTCAATCACGACCGGATTGGCGTTGACCGGCTCCAGAACGCCGCCGATTTGCGCCGCCGCCGACAGGTGCACGCGCTTGCCGATTTGCGCGCAGGAGCCGACCAGCGCGTGCGAATCAATCATCGTGCCTTCGTCGACGTATGCGCCGACGTTGACGTAACACGGCGGCATCAAAACGACGTTTTGACCGACGAAAGAGCCGTCGCGAATCGTCGAGCCGCCGGGCACGATGCGGATTTTGTCGTCGAGATTCATCGGGCGCAGCGGGAAAGTTTCCTTGTCGAAAAACTGGAAAGTCTCGCCGCTGAAAGACATCGTGACCATTCTGCCCATTTTGAAACCGAGCAGAATGCCCTGTTTCACCCAGGTGTTGGCGCGCCAGTCGCCGTTTTCGTCTTTTTCGGCTGAGCGAATCTCGCCGCGTCTCAGGGCGGCTTTAAAATCTTCGAAAACCTCGCGGTCAGAAGCGTCGAATTCGGTTTTATCAGCCATCGCCAATGTTTCGATTTTCTGTCTTAAATCCATCTTTTTCAGTAATTTCCGTTTTTATTCTTCGAGCTTTATTTTTTCGCCGTTTCCCGCAGGCGGTTATATTTTTTCAAAGCTTCGCGCAATCTGTCGTGCGGCAGAGCGTAAGCCGTGTTGCCGTTAAAGCCCTTCATCGTTTCCGCGGCGACCAGCGCATTCAGGATTGCTTCTTCGGTCGCCTGCGCGGTCGCCCAGAAAAGCTGGTTTATTTTTTCGTTGGGCAGCATTTTCAAATCCGATAAACCGTCGTCCTTGCTTGCTTCCGTCGCGTTAGCGGTCGAAAAAGCGATAAAAATGTCGCCCGAAGAGTTTTCGCCGCGCCCGCCGACATTGCCGACGCCGAGCGAAACGCGCTGCGCGAGCCGTTTCAATTGATGCGGAAGAAGCGGCGCGTCCGTCGCCACCACGACGATAATCGAGCCTTGCCCTTCGTCGCTCAGCGGGAATTTCTTCTCGCCCATTAACGTCGCGTTTTTCTGTCCCGGAGTCGGGCGCAAATCGGTGATTTCTTTCCCGATTGGAACGCCCGCGACCGAGAAAAACTGGCGCGCGCCGTAGTTTGCCTGCACGAGAACGCCGACCGTGTAGCCGCCGAGCTTCGCTTCCAGAACGCGCGACGAAGTTCCCGTCCCGCCTTTAAAGCCGTGCGCCATCATTCCCGTTCCGCCGCCGACGTTGCCTTCGGCTATCGCGCCGGTTCTCGCCGAATCGAGCGCCTGAAAGGCATGTTCTTTCTTAACGTGAAAACCATTGATGTCATTCAAAAAACCGTCGTAAGTTTCCCCCACGACCGGCAGGCTGAAATCGCCCGAATAACCGATGCCGCCCGGAAAACGTTTGGCGCCCCATTCGATAACCGCGTCGCGGACGACGCCGACGCTGTGCGTGTTGGTAATCATCACGGGCGAGCCGAGTCCGCCGGATTCTTCGACCCAGGTCGTGCCGGTCATCTCGCCGTTGCCGTTTAAAGCGTGCCAGGCGGCAAAGACGCGACCTTTGAAATCTTTCCCCTGCGGCAAAATCGCCGTCACGCCCGTGCGCACCGCCGTTTTGCCTTCGCCGGAAATCAAAGTCGCGTAGCCGACCTCGACGCCTTTAACGTCGGTTATCGCGTTGAATTGTCCGGGCGCGCCTTCAAACGGAACGCCCAAATCGCGCGCGCGCGGCTTCATCTGCGGCTGCGCTGCGACGGATAAAATTAAAAGAGAAAATATCAGGAAAACGGAAACTATTTTTTTCATAATCTTACCTTTGGCGAGTTTTTGATAGTGATTCATTATTTTAAATCTTTTAAAATTTCTCGCAGCCTTTTCCGCGCCGCTTCGGTCACGGGCACGAGCGGCAGGCGCAGATTTTCTTCCAGAAGCTTCATCTCCGACATCACGAATTTACACGGCGCGGGGCTGGCTTCCGTGAAATTCGCTTCCATCAGGGGCAGAATTTTGTAATGAATTTTGCGCGCCGCCGTCCACGCGCCGCTCAGGGCTTTTTCGACCATCGCGGCGGTTTCCTTCGGAATCTCGTTCGAGCAGACCGAAACCAGACCGTCCGCGCCGACCGAGATTAAGGGCAGAGTCGTCGCGTCGTCGCCGGAAAAGAGGCAAAAATTTTTCGGGCGTTTTCGGAGAATTTCCATAATCTGCGAAAAATTGCCCGACGCTTCTTTCGTCGCGACGATGTTTTCGTGCTCGTCGGCGAGCCTGAGAGTCGTTTCGGCGGAGATATTCGACGCGGTGCGCGAAGGCACGTTGTAAAGCATGAGCGGAAATTTTTTGACGGATTTGGCGATTTCCGAAAAATGCGCGAGCATTCCTTCCTGCGTCGGCTTGTTGTAATACGGTGCAACCACGAGCGCGGCATCAGCGCCCAGCTCGCGCGCCCGGCGCGTGAAATCAATCGTCGCCGAAGTGTTGTTGCTGCCGGTTCCGGCAATCACGCGCGCGTCTTTTTTGCCGGCGACCTCGACCGTCATCCTGATAACGTGCAGGCGTTCGCTTTCATTCATCGTCACGCTTTCGCCGGTCGTTCCGCACGGGACGAGCAGTTTCACGCCGTTTTTGATTTGCCGCTCGACGAGTTTTCTGAAAGTTTCCTCGTCAATCGAGCCGTCT
>DATHBC010000279.1:0-11533 GCA_035296345.1 Pyrinomonadaceae bacterium
ATGCCGAAAGAAAAAGGCGGCGTCATCGAAATCAACGCCGCGCCGGGACTTAGAATGCACACGCACCCGTCCGAAGGCAAACCGCGCGACGTCGGCGGCGCGATTATCGAGATGCTCTACCCGCACGGAAAAGAGGCGCGCATTCCGATTGTTTCCATCACCGGGACGAACGGCAAAACGACCGTCACGAGAATGATTTCGCACATTCTCAATGACGGCAGCCGGACGGTCGGAACGACGACGAGCACCGGGATTTTCCTGAGCGGCGAGCAGATTGCCAAGGGCGACACGACCGGACCGATTTCGGCGCGCACCGTTCTCGGCGACCGGGCGGTCGACGTCGCCGTGCTGGAAACGGCGCGCGGCGGCATCGTCAGGCGCGGGCTCGCCTACGACTGGTCGGACGTCGCCGTCGTCACGAACATCAGCGAAGACCACATCGGGCAGGACGGCATCGAATCAATCGACGATTTGATTCGCGTCAAATCCATGGTCGCCGAGCGCGTCCGCGCGGGCGGAACCTTGATTTTAAACGCCGACGACGAAACCTCGAAAAGCGTTTTAGAGCGCGAGAAAGTCAGGGAAAAAGATAAGCGAATCATCTATTTTTCGCTCGACGAAGACAACCCGCGCGTGCGCGAGCATATCGAGCGCGGCGGCACGGCTTACGCGGCGACAAAAAACGATTTTATCGTCGAAATAGCTGGCGGCGAGACGTTTCCGGTCGTCGAGCCGTCGAAGATTCCCGCGACTTTAAACGGCACAGCCGATTTTCAGACGGCGAATTCGATGGCGGCGATTGCCGCCGCCCGCGCGCTCGGACTCACGCGCGAGGAAATCGTCGAGCGGCTGCGGACATTTCGCACCGATGTCGATAATCCGGGCAGAAACAATCTGTACAAAGTCGGGCGCGGTTTCGCGCTGGTCGATTACGGTCACAACTCGGACGGATTTGCGGCGATTTGCCGGATGGTTTCGCGCTGGCAGGGCAAAACGATAACCGGTATAATCAGCGTCGCGGGCGACCGCGACGACCATCACGTCAGAGAAGCCGCAAAGGTCGCCGCCGGATGTTTCGACCGGATAATCGCCACGGAAGATCTGGATTTGCGCGGTCGAGAGCCGGGCGAAATTCCGCAGCTCATCTGCGAAGCCGTCGGCGAAGCGAATCCGCACTGCCGCTGCGAAATCATCGCCGACGAAGCCGAAGCCGTTTCCAAAGCTATTCGGGAAATAAGGGAAAACGAAGTCGTCGTTATTTTTTACGACCAGCTTTCGGCGATTCTGGAAGTTCTGGAGCAAAACGGAGCCGTGCCGATTTCCTCGCTCGACGAGGCGGCGGCGAGCGCCGGCGAATCATCGGGCGCGTGAATAATTTATAAACGTCCGCCAGCGCATTTTTTACGGCTCTGCGCCCGTTTCGCTTTCAGCCGATTTTCTCACTCGCCCGGCGAGATTCGCCACCGATGCGATAAGCTCGGGCGCTTCGACCGGTTTGGCGATATGCAGTTGGAAGCCGGAGCGCAGCGCCCGGATGCGGTCTTCGGCGCGGGCGTAAGCCGTCAGCGCGATTGCCGGGACGCTGCCGCCCTGCTCGCGCGGCAGATTTCTTATTCTGCGGATTAAGGCATAACCGTCTTCTTCCGGCATCCCGATGTCGCTGATGAGAAGGTCAAAGCTTTCAGTCCTGACCGTTTCGAGCGCCTCGTTTGCCGAACCGGCGGTCCAGACCTGCGCGCCGCACGATTCGAGCACGAAATTCAACAAATCCAGCGAATCGGCTTCGTCATCGACCAGCAGGATACGGAGACCGGACAATTCCGGCGGGCAATCCGCGGCGGCTGCCGACGTTGCTGTTGCCGCCGACGACGAACCGTTATGATTCGCGTAACGGGCGTTTGGGAAATTGCGTTCCGACTCTTTTTGAATTGCCAGAAGCGGCAGGCTGACGGTAAACTGAGCGCCCCGTCCCGCGCCCGCGCTGGTGACGGAAACCGTTCCGCCGTGCAGCTCGACCAGTTGACGGACGATTGCCAGCCCCAAGCCCAGACCGCCGTGACGGCGCGTCGTCGAGCCGTCCGATTGACGAAATCTTTCAAACACGAAGGGCAAAAATTCCGGCTCGATGCCCGCGCCCGTATCGGCGACGGCGACCTCGATGCGCGAACCGACTCTCGTGAGCCGCAGCTCGACGCGACCGGTTTCGGGCGTGAATTTAATGGCGTTCGAAAGCAGATTCCAGACGATTTGCTGCAAGCGGTCGGGGTCGCCGGAAATCGTCGCCGCCTGCGGGTCGACCAGAGAGGTTTCCAGCCGGATATTTTTGGCGTCCGCCGCCGGTCGCGCCGCTTCGACCGCCGCCATAATGACGCCGGGCAAATCGACGCGGCGCACGTCCAGACGGAGTTTTCCCGTAATAATGCGCGAAATGTCGAGCAAATCGTCTATCAACTGGCTTTGCGCCCGCGCGTTGCGCTCAATCGTCTCGGTCGCGCGCCTGACCGTTTCGGGGTCGCCGAAATTACTGCTCAGAAGTATCTGCGACCAGCCTAAAATGGCATTGAGCGGCGTCCGAAGCTCGTGCGAGATGGTCGCCAGAAATTCGTCTTTCAGGCGATTGGCGCGCTCGGCTTCCTCGCGGGCGATTTGCTCGCTTTGTAAAAGCCGGTCGCGCTCTTCTTCGGCGCGGGCGCGTTCCAGCCGCGTCCAGATGCGCGTCGCCAGCTCGCGCGCCAGTTCGATTTCGTCCTCGCGCCAATGGCGCGGCTTCGAATCGTGAATGTTGAGCAGAAACCGCCATTTCCCGTCTCTGACCAGCGGCACGCAGACGAACGAGCCGATTTTAAGCGCCTCGTATTTTTCGCCGTCGGCGCGCGGGTCGGAATAGACATCGCGGACGACGAAAACTTCACCCGAGCGCAGGACGCGCTGAAAATCCTGGCTGAGATATTCTTTCAGATTATAAACGCCGACAATACTCTGCACGTCTTCGCGATGCCAGTCGTAAATAACGGTCACGTTGTCCTCGGCTTCGCTGATTTCGACAAACGCGCAGAGCGAGAGATTCAGATGCTCGCCGATTTTCGCGCCGACCGTGCGCATTATCTCGTCGACGGTTCTGAGCTCGGTCAAATCTTCGCTGACCGAAGCGAGAAATTCGGCGTTGCGCTGAGCGATTTGACTTTCGGTCACGTCGCGGGTCGTGCCGGCTATCGCCTCGACTTCCCCGTCCGCGCCGAAAACGGGCGTGAAAATATAGTCGTAAATGCGTCGACCGAACGCGCCGTTAAACGGAACCTGCCCGCGAATCGGCTGTTTGGTGCGGATGACCTGCTCGATTTCGCGGTCGTGCATTTCCGCGTGCCACGGCTCGTAGCCGAGTTCCAGACAGTTTTTTCCGATGGCTGCGTCCCGGCTTTTTCCCCACATCGTCAGCAGCGCCTGATTGGCGTAAGTGAAGCGGTGGTCAAGTCCGAAAACGTAAATGAGGTCGGGCGTCGTCGAAAGGATTGTCTGATAGAGACGCCGCTGCTGTTCGGATTGTTCGGTCAGGCGGGCGAGAGCTTCTTCGGCGCGCTTGCGCCCGGTGATGTCGCGCACGATGCTCATCACCATTTGCTCGCCGCCGATGTCGGCTGCATTGGCGCTGACTTCGACCGGAAACGTCGAGCCGTCCTTGCGCACGTGGACGGTTTCAAAATGAACGCCGCCGCTCGCTTTCTGCAAATCTTCGGTCACGCGCTCGCGCGTGGAAGGCTCGCGAAGGTCGCGGATGTTCATCCGCAGAAGCTCTTCGCGGCTGTAGCCGTAAGCCTCGACCGCCGCCTGATTGACCTCGATGACCTGCCCATCCGGGCGGAGCATCCAGACGATGTCGCGGGCTTTTTCCGACAACAGGCGATAGCGCTGCAAAATCTCCTCGCCGCGTTTTCTCTCGGTGATGTCGGTCATGCCGCCGAGCATCCGCACGGGATTTCCCGCGCCGTCGCGGATGACGAAACCGCGGTCTAAAACGTCGGCATACGTGCCGTCGGCGTTGCTGAAACGATATTCGCCCGACCATTCCTGCCCGCCTGCTTCGATAACCTCGTGAATGCCTTTGACCACGCGGTCGCGATCTTCCGGGTGAATATGCTCGTACCACCATTCGATTGCGTCGGAAACCTGTTCGGGCGAGTAGCCGAAAAGCGTCTGCACGCCCTCGTTCCACGCGACCTGATTCGTCGTCAAATTCCAGTCCCAGATGGCGTCGTTCGTCGCCTGCGCGACAATCTCGTAAAGCTCTTTGCCCGCGCGCACGGCTTCTTCCGCCTGCTTGCGCCCCGTGATGTCGATATATGTGCCGAGACAGCGGACGGCGCGGCGCGTGTCGCCCTCGCCTTCGAAAACCGCCCGCCCGTGAACCCGAATCCAGCGCGTTGCGCCGTCGGTGCGGACGATGCGCTGCTCCACTTCAAATCCGTCCGCGCCGTCCGGCTCGAGCGCGGCGGCGACCGCTCGTGTCACATACTCCCTGTCATCCGGATGGAAATGACTCTGCACTTCGGTGAAAGTCAGCGGCTCGTCCAAAGCAAAGCCGTAAATTTCGCGCCCGATGCGGTCGGTTTTAACCTCGTCGGTCAGCAAATCAATATCAAACGTGCTGATTTGCGAGATGCTCAGAGCCAGGCGCAGATGCTCTTCGGATTTGCGCAGCGCGTCTTCCGCCTGTCGGCGAGCGGTGATGTCGCGGAAATAAACCGCCAAGCCTTCGCTGGTCGGATAAAAATGTATCTCGACCCATTTGCCCGTGACGGGCGATTGAGTTTCGAAATGCACGGAGCGGCGCTCGGTTATCGCCTCGTCCTGACGCTTCAGGATTTCGTGCCCGGTAATCTGCGGCAGAACTTCGGTAAACAGCCGCCCCAGCATCTGCTCTTTCGGAATGCCGAAATAAGCCGAGGTTTGCGAGTTGACGTAAGTAAAACGGCGTTCGGAATCGAGCGCAAAAAAACAATCGGTCGTGTTCTCTAAAATGTCGCTGATGCGCTGCCGGGCTTCGCGCCAAGCCTGTTCGACGCGCCTGCGGTCGGTGATGTCGCGCGCCACGGTCGAAACGCCGATGATTTCACCACGCTCATTTTTAACCGGCGAGAGCGTGATGGACAGATGTATGCGATGCCCGTCTTTATGGATTCTTTCCGTCTCGTAAACTGTAACGGTTTCGCCTTGCTTGATGCTTTCTATATTAGCCAGAATCTGCTGCAAATCTTCGGGCAGAGTCAAAAGCGTCAGAGGTTTTCCGACCGCTTCTTCAGCCGAATAACCGTAAAGCCGCTCCGCGCCCGCGTTCCAGCTGGTAATAATGGTGTTGAAATCGACGCTGACGACCGAATCCTCCAAAGATTCCAAAATCGAAGCCAGAAAAAACCGGGCGTCGTCCGATTCTTTGATAAGGCTTCGCTTTTTGCTTTTGTCGGCGGATTTCCCTTTAATTTCGCTCATGCTTTTTGCTTTTGTCGAAATACATTTTAATGCAGGACTTTGACCGGAAGCCAGTTATAATCCGGCATTTCCGGCTAGGATTGAATCATCGCCCGCATTCTTTCGGCAAAGCCGTTTATTTTCCACTCGCTCCAGAGCCGGAGCGCGGAGCGGTATTCTTTGGTGCGTTTCCTGATAAATTCCGATAAAAGCCACGTCGCCGTCGTGTAATCGTTTTCGCTCATGCCGCCGCCCTTTTTGCTGCCCGCGCCGCGCAAATCTTTTTGCAGGCGGCGACTCATGTTTTCGATCCAGAGGTCGCAGTCGTGAACTTCGCCCAGAAACGACTGCATTTCGGCTACTTCTTCGGCAAACGGCGCGATTTTCTCGCCCCAGCAGGCGGCAAACAGCTCTATCGCGTAGCGCAGGCGCTTGGCGGCGATGCGCATCTCGTGCAGTTCCTCGATGTTGAACGGATGGTAAAGGCTCGCGCCCAAATCGTATAAATCCTGCCAGCCGCGCGCGACCACCTTGTGCCCCGCTTCGTTAAAACTGACAGCCGCTCGCCCGTTCGATTTTTTTCCGCCGCCGGTCGTCGCCTTGGCAATCGCTTCGGTAAATCGTTCGCTTAAATCGTTAAAGCGACCGACGGCGAGAGCTTCGGTTAAATCCAGCCGCGCCGCGTCGCGCAAAGCTTCTCTTTCGCGCAGCAGATTTCCGATTCCTTCCCTGACGGCGTCGGTTTCGGCTTCGCCCTGTAACTGGCTGAGCGCGGCGATTGCCACGTCCTGGTCGCGAACGACGCCGAGCGCGTCGGCAGTCCGCTTCAAATCTTTTATCGCGCGTTTCAAGGGGCGTTTGTTCATCAGCGGCATAAAATCGCGCATCGCGCTGCGCAGGCGTCGAATCGACACGCGCATGGCGTGAACGCCTTCGATGTCCGAAAAATCCAGCGCCGCCGCGCGCAGACCCGCGACTTCTTCAAAACGCACGCTCAAAACCCGCCCCGCCCATTCGAGCGCGTCCGCCGCGCAATCTATTCCGGTTATTTCCTTTGCCTTTGCCATAATAAATTCCCCATCCCGCCAGTGCCGCCGCTTCCTTCTCGTTAAACTTTTTTCGTTATTGTATCTTACGCCAGTTGAATTAAATTCTTCAAAGCCCTGCTTTTCTCTTCCGGGGAAAATCGGCTTTAACTTAATTTTCCCCGGAAAACTCTGAAAAGGGATTTTTGCGGCGGGAACTTAATTTGATACTATCGAAAAAATGAAACTCGCCGCCATTGATATAGGCTCGAACTCGATAAAACTGCTGGTCGTCAACGCCATTTCCAGCGATTCGTTCGTCGTCACGGGTCGGGAAAAGGAAGCCGTCCGGCTCGGGCACGAAACGCTGCACAATCGCCGTCTCTCGGACGAAGCGATAAATCGCGCCGTCGAAACCATTAAAAGATACCGCTCGGTGGCTGAATCGCGCGAGGCGGAAAAGATTTTCGCCGTGGCGACAGCCTCGGTGCGCGCCGCCGAAAATGCCGCCGAATTTATCCGGACGGTCGAGCGCGAAACCGGCATCCACGTGGAAATTATACCGGGCGTCGAGGAAGCCCGTCTGATTGGAATCGCCGCCGTCACCGGCTGCGCGACTACCGCTAACGGCAGCGAAGGTCTTTTAAACATCGACATCGGCGGCGGCTCGACCGAAATTTCGGTGATGCGCCACGGTCAGCCCGTCAAATTATTTTCCGTCAAGCTCGGCGCGGTCGGCTTGACCGAAGAATTCATTTTCAGCGACCCGCCGAAAGGACGGGAAATAGCCCGGCTGCAGGACGAAATCACCTCCGCGCTCGAACGCCCGACCAGAGAGCTGCGCGGAATCGAATGGCACGAGGCGACCGGAACTTCCGGCACGATTCTGGCGCTCGGCGAAATCGTTTCGGCAAAACAGAAAAACGCCGCCGCGACCGGCGCGGAAAAAGGCGGAAAAACCTTTTCGCTCGCGGCGCTCGAAGAATTTATCAAAAAACTGGTCAAGCTGGATTTGAACCGGCGGCTGAAAACCTACGGCATGACGCGCCAGCGCGCGGAAATCATCATCGCCGGGAGCTGCATTCTGCACGGCACGATGAAGGCTCTGAAAATTAAAGAATTAACCTCGTGCAATTTTTCGCTGCGCGAGGGCATTATCATCGACAATCTGCGGCGATGGGAGGAAGAAGCGACGCGCCCGCCGATTCCCGATTTGCAGGAGCCGCGCCTGCGCGGCGTGCTGGCGCTCGCCAAAAGATTTAATTTCGAGCAGGAACATTCGCTGCAAATCGCGCGGCTCGCCGAAGCGATTTTCGACGGCGTCGCCGCGAAATACAATCTCGACCGCTCGCACCGCCTGCTGCTTTCCGCCGCCTCGCTGCTGCACGACATCGGCTATTACATCTCGCACGAAAGTCATCACAAACATTCGGCGTATCTTATCAGAAACTCGGAGCTGACCGGCTTTTCCGAAGAACAGCGCAGCGTGATTGCCGCCGTCGCCCGCTATCATCGCGGCGCGCTGCCGAAGGAAAAACATCCCGAATGGGCGGAGCTGGGCGCAAATCTGCGAGCGGTCGTGATGAAGCTCAGCGGAATTTTGCGCGTCGCCGACGCGCTCGACCGCAGCTACGACAACCGCATCGAAAATCTGCGCGTCACGCTCGGCGCGTCGAAAATAAGTATAAAGCTGGAAAGCGAAAAAACCTGCGAGCGCGAGATTCAGGCAGCCGAGCAAAAACGAGAGCTGTTTGAAATTGCTTTCGACTGCCGCATGGAGATTTCCTGAAATTTTCGCACGCGCAAAAATGCTTTCAAAACGATAAACGCGGAACGCCGGGCGACGGACTGATTTTCCGCGCTCAGCATTGCGCGCGCCGCATTCAAAAGGTTTTTCCGCCTTTATTTCGACAACTTGAAAAAGGCGATTAATTTTTTCGAATCAGCCGACGGCAGAACCGACAGCAGCTCGTAACCGTCGACGTCCGGCGAATTGAGCGCGGCGGCGGCGGCTTCCTCGTATTTTTTATCGTCCTGTCCGTCCGGCGACGGCAGGACTTTTACCTTACAGCCCGGCTTTCGATTCAGGTCCAGAATTTCGGAGGCAGCCGCGACCTCGCCGGGCAGAACCAGCAGAGTCGGATTTGTCGTCTCTGTTTCCGCCGCCGCGACCGCTGCTTCATCTATTTCTTCCAGTTCTATTTTATCGTTGCTCTTGGACTTTTTTTTGTCTTTTTTCTTTGATTTGGACGCCATTATAAATAAACCCTCACTCGCTGTTTCCGGCGGCTGTCAAAAGCCGTCCGAATATAAATTCGACTGCCCGACCTTTCAGGACATTAATCTATTCTTATGCAAATTTTTTTGATATTCAAACCGCGCCGGAATTTGTAAGACGCCTTTAACATAAATTTAAGACGAATTTTCTCCGGCGCGCCGAAACTTCAAAAGCGCGGAGCCGCAAAGCGCGAAGAAAATCGAGAAAACCGCCGGCGACCGAAAAAATTTAAGCCGAATCGGCTAAAAATTTGTTCTCAATCAAATCCCGGTATACATTTTGTGCATCAAACAGATAAATATTTTCGCATAAGGAAAAGTGGCAATAGAAATGAAAGTATTACCAATAATTTCGCTGATTATGCTGGCGCTTTTGGCGAGCGGCGCGGCGACCGGCTTCGCTCAATCGGGCAGAAGAGTTACAAATCCGCAGCCCGCGCCGGCTTCGACGCCGCAAGTCCAGTTAACGCAGGACGTGGCGGTGGAAAATGATTCAATCGGCTATTCGGAATCTTCGCCGAATGCGCCGCGCTCGATTTCCGCCAGGACGCGCGGCGAGAAAAAAGCCGAAAAACAGGCGAAAAAGGAAGCAAAATCCACGCCCGCTCGAACGACGGAGACCGTCAAAACCGCTTCCGAAAATTCTAACGAAGAGGAAGAAGTCCTGAAGGTCGAAACCAGCCTGGTATCGATTCCCGTCTCGGTTTTTGACCGCAACGGGCTTTATATCCCAAACCTGCGGCAGGCGGATTTCAAGATTTTCGAGGACGGCGTCGAACAGGAAATCGCTTATTTCGGCACTTCCGAAAAACCTTTTACCGTGATTCTGCTGATTGACGTCAGTCCTTCGACCGAATATAAGATTGAAGAAATTCAACGGGCGGCGACGGCTTTCGTCGAGCAGCTCAAACCGCAGGACAGCGTGATGGTCATTCAGTTCGACGAGCGAGTGAGCGTTTTAACCGACGCGACCGGCGACCGCGAGAAAATTTACAAAGCCATTCGCCGGACGGGTTTCGGCAGCGGAACGTCGCTGTACGACGCGGTTGATTTATCGCTCGGCAAACGGCTCAGAAAAATCGAAGGGCGCAAGGCGATAATCCTGTTTACGGACGGCGTCGACACGACTTCCCGCGGTGCGAGCTATGAAAGCACGGTGCGCGACGCCGACGAGGCTGACGCGATGATTTTCCCGATTTATTACAACACTTTTCTGAGCACTAACGGCATCGGGACGGGCGGCGTGATGAGCATTCCGCCGACTTTGGGCATTCCGCCGATTTTAGGCGGAGGCGGCAGCGGCGCGTCCAGCGCCGAATACACGCGCGGCAGAGCTTATTTGACGGAGCTGGCGGCGGCGACAGGCGGCAGAGTTTTTCGTCCCGATTCGACGCCGGGCGGATTAACCGGGGCTTTCGAAGGCATCGCCGAAGAGCTGCGGCGGCAATACAACATCGGTTATTATCCGAAAAACGAAGGCGAGCGCGGGCAGCGCAAACAAATCAGAGTGCGCGTCAATCGTCCGAAACTGGTGATTCGCTCGCGCGACAGCTATATCGTCGGCGCAGCGGAAAAGCCTTCCGGCGCGGCTGATTCGACGCGAAAATAATTCTGTAATTTTTGATGCGATAAAGCGCGGCTGTTATCAAAACAGCAGCAGATGCTCAAATAAAATTTTCGTTCCGATTCCGATCAAAACCAATCCGCCGACGAGCCGCGCTTTTCCGCGACCGAAACGCCGGTATTTGTGACCGAGATAAACGCCAGCCAGCGACAGCGCGAAAGTGACCAGACCGATAGTCAGAACCGGCATCAGAATCGAGGCGAGAAACGTCAGGCTGAAGCCGACCGCCATCGCATCGATACTGGTCGCCACCGCCAGAACTAAAAGCGATAGAAGATTGCCGGATTTAGCCGCTTCCCCGCTCTCACCGGCTTCAATATCGCTGCCGGTTTTCAAATCGTCGTAAATCATTTTGCCGCCGACGGCTGAGAGCAGGGCGAACGCCAGCCAGTGGTCGAACCACCCGATGAGGTCTTTGAAACCGAGTCCCGCCGACCAGCCGATAACCGGCATCAACGCCTGAAAGAAACCGAAAAGAGCGGCGAGGCGAAATGCCGGAGCCCATCGCCAGCGACCGCCGCCGCCGGCGGAACCGCGCGCCACGGCAACGGCGAAAGCGTCCATCGCCAACCCGAACGCCAAAAACAGACTGGTGAAAATATTCATCGAGTAATTTGCAGATTTAACGTTTAAAAACGAAAAATAGCCAGACCAAATGGTTTGCGAGCCCGATTTAAAAGGCTGCAAACCACAGGTCTGGCTCTCAGAAATTTTCTCTTCTGCTTACGGAGCGGATGTCGCCGCTTTGCAACAATATCGGCGCATCAGTATGTCGTCATCCGTAAGACCGCTTTTTCGGCGCGGCTAAGCTACTCCCCCGCGGAGCAATAAAAATATCTCAAAAAGATTCTTTGAAGTCAAATGCCGGAAATGTTTCGGGCGGCTCTGCGCTGCCCTGGCGACTGCAATTTTCACCCGTATCCGGGCATTAACCGGCAGCTTACGCGCGAATTTTCGTGAATTTACCGGTCAGCAGAAAAACCTGCAAACAAATCAGAAACAGGCAGCTCGCGAGAAGAACGAACATTCCGATTCGCAGGTTTTGATAATTGGTTGAAACATAACCGATAAGCCAGGTCGTCAAAGCCGAGCCGAGCGTTCCGCTGATGAAAAGCGGCGTCGCGCGTCGCGTGGCGCTTCCGCC
>DATHBC010000280.1:0-6883 GCA_035296345.1 Pyrinomonadaceae bacterium
ATGGCTTTTGAAGATTTTTATGCGATTGAGGAATTTGACGATGAACATTCAACTGCTGAAGAAGCGAGATATAAAATGCTGGCGCTGGCGGGCGAGAAAATTTTAGTCGTGGTCTACACAATGCGCGGCGAAAATTTTCGTATTATCTCTGCTAGAGAGGCGCAAAAATATGAGCGAGAACTCTACGAAAGACAAAGAAGCGAAAATGAGCGATAAAGAATGGCATCTGGATGTGAGCGAAGAGCAATATGAAGAAATGAAGGCTAAAGGTTTTGATGAGGAGTCTTTGTTCAAACCCGGCAGACACACGTTCCGCCGCCGCGACCCAAGTAAGATTGTCAGGCGTGAAAATAAAACCGTCATTCTGCATCTGGACGAGGAAACTTTCGATTACTATCAACGTCTTGCGGAAAAAAAGGAAACATCTTCAGTCGAAGAACAAATAAAAATTGAACTTCGCAATATTGCCGAGAAGGAAGCGGCTTAGTTAAATCTTAAAAATATGACAGCAGAGAGACGCGAAAAGTTTCAGACATCTTCGGGCATCGAGCTGCCGAACGATTTTAATCCGACCAATTCGAGCTTCGATTACGAGAACGATTTGGGCGAGCCGGGCGCGTTTCCATATACGCGCGGCGTGCGGCAGAATATGTATCGCGGACGATTCTGGACGATGCGCCAGTACGCGGGTTTTGCGAGCGCCGAGGAATCTAACGCGCGCTATAAATATCTTTTGTCGCAGGGGACGACCGGCTTGAGCGTGGCTTTCGATTTGCCGACGCAAATCGGGCTGGATTCGGACGACGAGCTGGCGGCGGGCGAGGTCGGCAAGGTCGGCGTGGCGATTGATTCGCTCGAGGATATGCTGACTTTGTTTGACGGCATTCCGCTCGACCAGGTTTCCACCTCGATGACGATAAACGCCACGGCTTCGACGCTCTTGTGTCTTTATTTAGCCGTCGCGCGGCGGCAAAACGTCGCGTTCGATAAAGTGAACGGCACGATTCAGAACGATATTTTAAAGGAATACATCGCGCGCGGGACTTATATTTATCCGCCGAAACCGAGCTTGAGATTAATCACGGACACTTTCGCTTTCTGCGCCGCCGAAGTGCCGAACTGGAACACGATTTCCATCAGCGGCTATCACATCCGCGAAGCCGGCTCGACCGCCGCGCAGGAAATCGCTTTCACCCTGGCGGACGGCATCGCGTATGTCGACGCGGCAATTTCCGTCGGTCTGGAGGTCGATAAATTCGCGCCGCGCCTTTCCTTCTTTTTCAACGCGCACAACAATCTTTTGGAAGAAGTCGCCAAATTCCGCGCCGCCCGCCGCCTGTGGGCAAAACTGATGCGCGACCGCTTCAAGGCGCAGAACCCGAAATCCCTGATGCTCCGCTTTCACACGCAGACGGCAGGCTCGACCCTGACCGCGCAGCAGCCGGAAGTCAACGTCGCGCGGACGACGATACAGGCGCTCGCCGCCATTCTGGGCGGAACGCAAAGCCTGCACACCAATTCGATGGACGAAGCCTTAAGCCTGCCGACGGAAAACGCCGCGCGCATTGCCCTCAGGACGCAGCAGGTCATCGCCCACGAATCCGGCGTCGCCGACACGGTCGACGCTCTCGCCGGCTCTTACGCGATTGAAGAACTGACCGGTCAACTGGAACAAAAGGCAATCGAATACATCGAAAAAATCGACGCCATGGGCGGAATGCTGCGCGCCATCGAGCAGGGCTACGTCCAGCGCGAAATTCAGGAAGCCGCCTACGAATACCAGCGCGCCGTCGAAAAACAGGAGGCGGTCGTCGTCGGCGTCAATCGTTTCCGGATTCAGGAAGACGAAACGATTCCGATTCTCAAAGTCGACGAACGGATAGAACGCAGTCAGGTCGAAAGACTCCGCGCCATTCGCGCGCGACGCGACGCCGCGAAAGCCGAAAACGCTCTGACGAAACTCGAAGAGACGGCGAACGGAACGGAAAACTTATTGCCGAGAATTCTGGATTGCGTCGAAAATTACGTGACGGTCGGCGAGATTTCGCACCGTTTGAGAAAAGTCTGGGGCGAATATCAGGAAGCCGTTACTGTATAATTTGCATTTATTGAAATAAGTTACTTTTCAGAGTATATTTCATAAAAATTCCCATAATCTAAGTTTTATGAGTATAGCTGTTCAAAACCAAATTCAACCAAATACCTTAGCATTTATTGCTAGTCAGTATAGTGATGGATACATTAAGACCCACAATGAAATAAAACAAGAGGTTTCTTACGACGATTTTGAACTGCTTTCTAACTACATTGAAGAAATTTATGTCCAAAGAAACAAATCTGAAGACAATCCACCGATTGAATTCAAATTACCTGATTATGAATATGATTTTAGATTTGATTTTTTTGATTTTAATTTTGGTTTTAACTTGGAAATTATTAATCTTGATTGGAGCCTATCCTCTAACAAAATAGTTTTATATTTAAACCTTGAAAATCATTTAATAATTAAAGTTACTTTAGAAGGTTATTGGGAACAAAATGAAGAACCTAAGTTTCAATTAAAAAATTTGGGTTTAAAGTTGGAAAAAAAACAAGAAACGCCTCTCTCGGTTTTTTTAGCTTCCAGTCTATGGGCAATGTTAGGTTTAGCATCAAATTTTAGAGTTCAGATACCACAATTAAATTATGATTTAAATGCTACGTTTAAACTTCCCTATAAAGAAATAAGTCTCTTACTGCAAGAAAGACAAATTGCTTATAGATTAATGGTAATTGAACAAGCACTTGGGATTTCACTTCCTTTTCCTAATAGTTACATTAAAGGCGAGGATATTGAATCTATTGCTTTTTGTTATCACGCAATAGTTGATAGAGAATTTGATTGGTTTTCTAATCCTACAATTATTCCTTGGGAAGCGACTAAAGAAAGCGTTTTATGGTTACCAAAAAATAAGAAGCCAACTTCGATTACTTTTAGACCTGAACCTGTAATTAAATCTATTTTCGGTATTAAAATACCTTTGGGCTTAATGACCGCTAGGATAGATAAAGCCATTATAGACAACTATGAAGAAGTTAAAGAAAGATTATTAAATTTGGATGGTAGCATTGTAGATGTAAAACTTCGTTCAGTTAATGGTATTAGTAGAATGATTTCTTTACGAGTTCCTAAATTACCGCAAAATCCTTGGAGCAAGGAACTTCAAAAACTTATTGACATAGATTCCAAACTTGATTCTTTGGTATTAGAAGGATTCTTTAATTTGGCAGCTTCATCACTAAAAGGACTTACTGAAGAACAAAAGGAAGCTATTACAAAACGTCCTGATTTAAACGAAGAGACTTTTGAAATTTAAGTTAAATGTAAGTCAAATTATGCCGATAATTGTTGCTCCGCCCGAGACATCACTCATTATTGATACAGTTATTTTTTCACATTTGAGAAATGAAAAGCCTTACGTTCAAAAACAGATAGCCATTTATTTTTCAAACACAAAAAAATTACCAGCTATATCTTCTATGACTGTTTTTGAAGCTAATATTGGAATTGAGGAACAGCTTACTTTAAATAATATTACAGAAGAACAAGCTGAAACTTATCGTAAGGCAATAGATGATTGTTTAGAAAATTATATTGATACAGTTTTACCTTTTGACACAAAAGCTGCCGAAATTGCCGCCTATATTTATCCTCGTCTTCTAAAATATGAAGCAAAAGAGCTAAAAAAAAGAAAGGAAAAAAGGAAGAAAAAAGAGAACAGAGAAAATAAGATTTGGCAAGATGTTTTTATCATCTCAACAGCACTTGCACATAATTACGGCTTAGCTACGCCAGACAAAGATGTAGAATTGATTGCGAAACATTTACCAAATGACTATAAATACTTACGAGTTGCTGTTTGGAAACCTTAAAGATATTCCTAATAAAATGAAAAAGGGTGAACAGGAAATCAGAAAACTCGACGACGAGCTGGTCGCCGCCGTGCTGCGCCGCGATACGGCTTTTATGAACGATATTTGGGCGGAAGATGCGTCCGTCATCACGCCGTTCGGCGATTTGGTCGGCAAAGATAAGATAATTCGTTTCGACGAAAAACTCGTTAATGAATCAATCGTCACCGACGAAATCAATGTCAGGGTTTACGACCGGACGGCTGTCGTCACCGGACGCGCGACGATTAAAAGTCGCTACGAAGATTTGGATTTAAGCGGGCAGTATCGTTTTACGAGAATTTATCTTAAACAGGAAGAGAATTGGCGCATTGTGGCGTATCAAGCCACGCGCATCGGGCAGGAATAAAAAATTTATGGCTGAAGAAAGAAACGTCGAAGAACTGGATTCGAAAACCGAATCGACCGAGATGCGCTCAATCCGCGACATCGTTAAGGATTTATCGAAACCCGTCGCCAAACGCCACCTGCGGACACGCAAACAGGGCGGCAAGGAACTGACCTATATTTCGTGGTACGACGCCGTGAAATATCTCGACCATTACGCGCCGGGCTGGTGTTACGAAGTGCGCTCGATGAATTCGGTCGGCGGCAAATTGATTCTGACGATCCGGCTTTCGATTCCCTGTCTGGAAGGCGTCGTCTACCGCGAGGCGACCGGGCAGGAAGAAGAGGAAACAAATTCCTACGGCGATTCTTCGTCGAACGCCGAGTCGATGGCTCTGCGGCGCGCGGCGGCGAAATTCGGTCTCGGCTTATCGCTCTACGACCAGTAAAACCGGCTGTTATTTATCGCTAAACGCTTGAAAGCGGCTCGGCATTATCGCCTTTTTTCGCGCGCCAGTTGCGGAAGCGTCGCAAGGCGAGCGAAAGTCCCGTCCAGACGAGAAACGCGCCGCCGAGCGAGGCGAGACCGGCAATGGTCTGCCCGACGATGCCGAAAGACTCGCCGGTATGCGCAAACCGCATCCACGAGCGCAAACGGCGTCCGGCGCTGCCGCCCGAATACGATTCCCATTTCGTCAATTCGCCGCTTCGAGCGTTAAAAGTCGCCGTCGAGCTGGCAAACGGATTCAGTTCTTTGCCCTCGCGAATCGTGAAAACGACGGGCGCATCGCTTGAGGTCGGCACGCGCAGGGTTATAAATTCCCAGCCTTCGGTTTGCTGCGCCGCGCGCGTCCATAATTCGTCGAGATTTTCCGGAACGACGATGTTGGTTTCTCTATTTTGTTGATTTTGCTGCGGCGGCGGCGGCGCTTGCTGCTGCGGCGGAACTTCGCTGCCGGTTAAGGTGTAAACCAGATTGCCCGCCCATTGATAGGAAATGACCATTCCGGTGACGGTCAGAACTATCAAAACGAGCGACGACCAGAAGCCGATGGTGTTGTGCCAGTTGAAATTGCGCGCTTTTCCGCGCAAGCCCCGGCGGAAAAACAAAACGGCTTTAAAATTCTGCCATGCCAGCCGGCGCGGAAACCAGATGTAAATTCCGGTTATCGCCAAAATGAGAAAAGCCGCGTTGGAAAAACCCGTGACGGCTTTTCCGGCGGCGCGATTCTCGCCGCTCGCGCCGAGCCAGCGATGCCAGTCGGTGACAAAGCGGAAAAAGCTGCTGACGCCTTTGGCATCGCCGCCGAGAATTTCGCCCGTGTATGGATTCATATACAGCGCGCCTTCGCGACCGAGAGCGAAAGCGGCTGAGGCGCTCGGGTCGGCTTTGAGCGTCAGCCCGGTCGGCTTCGCATCGGGCTTGGCTTCGCGCAATTTCGTAAATAATTCGTTCGGGCTGAGTCTCTGCGCGTTCTCCTCAGAAGGATTTTTCACGTAGCGCACGCCGCTTTCGGCGTAATCCTTGATTTGCGCTTCAAAGGTCAGAACGACGCCGGTCACGCACATTATAAAAATAATTACGCCCGTCGTGACGCCCGCCGCCAAATGAAGCCAGAATAAGACCTTGCGAAAAGATTTCATATATTAAAACCGTAGAAAAACGCGAGGGCAGAGGAGCGTTGCTCTTATAGAAAGACACGCTCGTCAACGCTCGCGTTACAGCTTCTCAGAAATTAAATGTCGTGCGAAAAGTCATCGTGCGCGGCGCGGCGATTTCGATGCTCGAACCGACCGAAGCATTGACGTATATCAGCTCATTAAACATATTTTCGACGTTGAAGGCGAAATTGACGTATTTATTCAGACGGTAGAAAAGCGCCGAGTCGACGCGCGTGTAGGCGGGCAAAACGAGCGGGTCGGGCGCGGCGAAAGTCTGCGCGCCGTTGCTGCCTAAGCGTTTTCCCTGCCAGAACAATCCCAGCCCCGCGCCGAAGCCTTTCAAAAAGCCTTCCGAACGGTCGTAGCGCGTGTAAATGTTGTAAGCCCAGCGCGGCGATTTCTCGGCGCGCGAGTTGGGAATCGGCGACGACGCAGCCGCAGTTGAAGGAAATCCTTTGTAAATCGCGTCCAGATAACTCAAGCCAGCCGAAACGCGCAAATCCTGCCGCACCTGAAATTCGCCCGTCATTTCCGCGCCGCGCGCGCGCCTGGTTCCGGCGGGCGTGTAAAAGCGATTGCCGCGAGGATTGACGACGCCGACGTCCGACTGGACGAGCGCATTGTCAATCCGGTTTTGAAAGACCGCGACCGTCATCGAAACGCGGCGGTTGAATAAATCGTATTTCGCCCCGATTTCATAGTTTTTGCCGAGCGTCGGCGCAAAAGTTCCGCGATTTCCCTGCGCGTCTTCGAGGTCCGGGTCAACCGGATTAAAGCTGGTCGAATAGCTGGCGTAAAAGGTAATCTCCGGCGTCGCGTTAAAAACAATCGAAGCGTTCGGCATCAAATCGCTTTTGCGCACTGCCGGATTCGGATTTGCGGCGGTCGGCGCGGGCTTGTTCTCGCCGTAATTCAAACCGAGCGTAAAATTCCAGCGCCCGTT
>DATHBC010000281.1:0-5029 GCA_035296345.1 Pyrinomonadaceae bacterium
GTCGGAAGCGACGACGACGAGGAAAAAGGAAAAGTCGCCGACGATGAGGACGACCCCGACAAGCGCAAGGAAGTCGAAAGCAAGCCGTCGCCCAGTCCGTCGCCGCGCGTCAGAAACCAAACGCCGACGCCGGACGTCGCGCCGACGCCCGTTTCCGAGCTGAGATTCGACAAAGCCGACGGCATCGCGCCGACGCTGCCGCCGATTGCTTCGCCCTCGGCAAACGCCGGAAAAGTTCCCGAAGGCGTGCCGGGCGCGATTATGCGCGCGACCGTCGATAGAACGACCTATCTGACCTTCGGCGTCGAAGAGGAAAACGTGCCCGTCCTGCTTTCGTCCGGCTATTTTTTCCGCATCTCGAAGGAAGGCACGAACGCTTTCGTCTTCGAGCCGAAGCCGCGGCGTCCTCTGACGATTTCCGGCTTCGTCTGGGAAGGAAACACCGAGAGGCTTCTGAAAGGCACGGCTTACATCATCGACGAGCCGAGCGGCGGCGGGCACGTCGTTCTTTTCGCCGACGAGCCTTTTTTCCGGGGCATTTTTCGCGCGACGACGCGCCCGTTCTTTAACGCGATTTTATTTAACGGAACGTTTTAAATCGTGAATCGTAAATTGTGAATCGTTAATGGTAAAATAAATTCCGAAGGCGGCAATTTGCGATTTACGATTCACGATTTACGCTCTTGAATTATGTTCACCATTAAAGCCAATTACAGCGATACGGTTGAGGTGAAGACGAGCCTTGAAAACGTGCGCGAGTTTTTCACCGACATCAGGAATTTTGTCGAATTGATGCCCGGCGTCGAAAGCATTCACACCGACGCGAAAGGCGTCACGCACTGGACGATTCGCGCCGAAATTCCGATAATCGGCGCGATGATGCAGAAGTTCGCCGTCCAGTTATCGGAAAACGAAGAAGACCGCGTCGAATGGTCGCCCGTCGCCGGCGAGACGAAAAATCTGCTGCGCTACGCGGCTGATTTTCTGGAAAAGGGCAAAAATCAGACGCTCGTGCATTTTTCGCAGGTCGTCGAGATGCGCAGAAATTCGGCGCGCGAGCTGCACTTGCTCGCCGGTCTGGCGGGCGAAACGATTATCAGCAAAGAAATGAGCAAAAAAATCGCCGAGATGATTAAAATCTTTGTCCGCAAGGCAAAGGAAAAACTGGAGAAGTAGATGCGGAAAAAGCTGGCTCTGATTTTGTTTTTTTCCTTCTGGATTTCCGCGCAGGCGCAACAGAAGGAGGAAAATCTTTACGTCAGAGGGCTGCGGGCTTGTCTGGAAAAGGAAGTCGAACAATACTCCAAATTTTCAGACGCGGATTTATATAACATTCTGGTCTTGAGCGATTATAAATTAACCGGCGAGCTGCCCGCGAAAATAGGAAAATTCAATCTGGAATATTTAGAGGGCGCGCGGCTGATTGAAAAATTCAAATCGCTGACGAAAACCAGATACAAAGAGCGCGGCGCAATTCCCGTTATAGAAATTTTTCCGCTCAGCGATAAAAACAATAAATTGTTGTTCGGTTATAATAATTTCTGGTACCGGCGTACTGTAAAAAGCGGCTTTTTTTCAAAAAGAAAAATCGCCGACTCGTTCGGTCTGGAAGGCGGCTGCCGGGTCGAAATCGGATTCGATTCGCCGCAGCAAAAGTTTGTTATAGAAAAAGTTGAACTTTGGGGTGTGTAATTTATGAAAAAAATTATTTTGCTTTTCATCATCGTTTTGAGCTTCAGTATCTGCGCTTTCGCGCAGCTCTCGCTGCCGCGCGAATCGCAGCGTCAGGAAATCGCGCAGACGGTCGGCGATACGAAAATTTCCATCGTCTATCATCGCCCGAACGTCAAAGCGCGCAGGGTTTGGGGCTGCGAAACGACGGACGTCGTGCCGAAAGGCGGCGTCACTTATCCGTGCCTTGTGCCTTACGGTCAGGTTTGGCGCACGGGCGCAAACGAAAACACGACTTTCGAAGTCAGCCGCGACGTCACCGTTAACGGTCAGCCTCTGCCCGCCGGAAAATACGGCTTGCACACGATTCCGAACCGCGACGAGTGGATTATCATTTTCAGCAGGGACAACGACGATTGGGGCAGCTACACATACGACGAAAAGAAAGACGCGCTGCGCGTCAGAGTCAAGCCGCAAACCGGCGATTTTCAGGAAACGATGTCGCTGGATTTCGGCGACGTCACGCCGACTGCGGCGAAAGTCGCTGTCAGATGGGAAAGGATTATCGTGCCTTTCACGGTTAATGTCGGCGACGTTTCCGGCAGAACGCTTTCGATGATTCGCGAGGCGATTGCCAATCGCAAAGCCGACGATGTTCGCCCGCTCAATCAAGGCGCGAGCTTTGTCCTGAACTCTAAGCTGAGCAGCAATTACGAGGAAGCCGTCGGCTGGCTCGACGCTTCAATCAAAGCGCGCGAAACCTTCCCCAACCTTTCGACCAAAGCGCGGCTGCTGGCTGAAATGGGCAGAATCAGGGAAGCCATCGAAACC
Organism: Pyrinomonadaceae bacterium; assembly: GCA_035296345.1. GTDB lineage: Bacteria > Acidobacteriota > Blastocatellia > Pyrinomonadales > Pyrinomonadaceae > JALZHR01. The sequence continues at coordinate 2,503 of DATHBC010000281.1, forward strand.
GGCGAAAAAGCCGTCGCCGTCGGCAAAGCCGCCACGCCCGCCGCCAACACGGGCGATTTCGAAAAAACTCTGGCGGAATGGAAAACGCGTAAATAACTTGATGAACGGAAAACGGAAAATGGAAAGTGGAAAATGGAAAAAGACGGAAGATAATAGATAAACTTTTACTTCCGTCTTACTAATTTCCAGTTTCCGTTTTTCCGTTATCCATTTTCTTGTGCTTTTGTCAGGTTTCTTACATTGGGGGCTTGACGAAAGCATTTTTTGCGTTATAATTCTTATTGAAATTGATTTTCAATTTCTTTTTATAAATATGCACGGCAATAGTAATACTGCAACAAATTTATCGCCCGTCGTCACGGAAGAAAAAAAGATTGACGTTTGTATCGAAAACGGCGAAGCGGTTCTGCGGCTTTCGACCTGGACGGAAAATCTCGGCTGGACCTGTCAGAAAACGATGCGTCTGGAAGCGGAAATGCTCGACGATTTGCATCGCGCCATCAGCGCCGCGCGTTACCGCCTGAATAGCCGAAAATCCGAAAACATCGCGGCTACTGCTGCGGCTGACGGCTGCGCTAAAAACAATGTGCTGGAATTCCCTGTGATTTCATAATCTTTTTCTCCTTATAGAAAAGTAAAGCCGGTCGAAATACGACCGGCTTTACTTTTTTTATGCCTGAAAAATCAATCGTTTGAAACCTGATTCAATCGGCTACGGCTGCGCCGTAAAATTCTGTTCGAAGACCGAATCGGAAGCGTCGAAAACCTGCGGCTGGAATTGGCGTCGTTTGTGCATAACGGCAAAATGCCTCGATACGTTATATTTATAAGCTAAAAGGAGTTTATCAAAGCGGCAGAATTTTTCGCAACCGTAATGTTTTTTAATGGCAAGCTTCGTCAAAAAAGAGTCGCCGTAAATATAGGAAAGCCGCGCCATAAATAACGCGGCTTTCAGCAACATGATTAAGAATGCCGCCGTCTGGATTTTTCCTCAGTCCTACGGGGTATTTAACTTACCTGACGCAAAACTATTCTTTCGTTTCCCGCCTGCGCTTTTCGCTCGGAGGTCAGTTTTTCCAGCTCTTCGATATGGCGCTGCTCCTCGGCGATTTGACCTTCGAGCCAGAATTTTGTCGGCAAATCTTCCGTGTCGTCGCACGACTTCCACGCCGCCATATACGCGTTCATGGCGTCGCGTTCCAGTTCCAAATCCTGTTTTAACATTCCCTTCAAATCGGTCGATTGGCGAATCATTCCCGGTTCGACCGTCGGAATGCCGCCGAGCGCGACGATTTTATCGCCCAGATATTCGGAATGCCCTTGCGCTTCTTCCGCCTGGTCGCGAAAAAACTTCCTGTAAACTTCCCTTTCCGCGCCCGTCACTAAAAAACTGTGCTGCGTGTATTGAATCACCGCAGATATTTCCAAACTCAAAGCTTTATTCAGATTTTCGATTAATTCGGTTCTCGCCATAATTTTCCCCTTCACAAGTTAGTACAAGAATACGGCAATAAAAACCTTCTGTCAAGCTAAATCTCATTATTTCAACAGTTAACTTTGAAATTCAATTTCAACTTCAAAAGGATTTTGGCTAAAATTCGGCGCTGAGATAAAGTATTAAATAATGAAACCAGACGTAAAAATCCGGCGCGCCGACGCTCTAGACGCCAATTTGCTGGCGGCTCTGGGCGGAACTACGAATTACGAAACCTATTTTGAAACCGACGAGCCGGCAGATTTGGCGAGATACATCGCCGATTTTTTCAACCCGCAGGCGATGAAAATCGAGCTGGAAGATGCCGGCAACTCATTTTTTATCGCGGAAATAAACGGCAAAGCCGTCGGATACGCCAAATTGCGCACGGGTCAGCCCGCCGAATGCGTCGCGGGCGAAAACACAATCGAGCTTCATAGGATTTACGTTCTGGAGAAAATGACGCGGCACGGAATCGGTAAAATCCTGCTGCAAACCTGCTTTGACGAAGCGAAAGCGAGAGGTTTCGACTCGCTCTGGCTCGCCGTTTTCGAATTGAATTCGCGCGCCGTCGAATTTTACGGGAGACAAGGCTTCGCGCAGGCGGGCGAGACGGGCTTTTATTACGGCGAGCAGCGATTTAACTGCTTTGTGATGAAAATAAAATTGTGATTTTAGGTCACCGCGCCGCCGTCTACAATGACGATTTCGCCGTTCATAAAGCTGTTGCGGTCGCTGACCATAAACGTCGCGAACTCAGCCAGTTCCTCGGGCTTTCCGAGCCGACCTTTCGACACCCAGAAATCGTGCATCTGCAATAGTCGCTCAGGCAGAGTGTTGCCTAAATCCGTGTCGAAAATTCCGGCGGCAATCGCGTTGACGGTGATTCCGAAATTGGCGGCTTCGCGCGAGAGGCATTTCGTAAAGCCGATCATCGCGGCTTTGGAAGTGGCGTAATGCACGGAAGTCGGAAGAGAGCGAATCGCGCCGACCGACGTGATATTTAAAATCGAGCCGCCGCGCTCGCGTATCATCTGTTTATAAAAAGGTTTC
>DATHBC010000282.1:0-7669 GCA_035296345.1 Pyrinomonadaceae bacterium
GATGGCGCTGCTCGGAATCCGCTCGGTTTTAGCCGTTCCGCTCAGCGTCGGCACGGAAGTTTTCGGCTTGATTTACGCCGATTCGCCGACCTATGAAACGAGTTTTACCGAGGAACATCTGAATATTTTGACGACGCTCGCGTCGGTCGCCTCGATTCGGGTGGAAAACGCGCGCCTGACGGAAGAACGCTTCGAGCGCGAGCGTCTGGAACACGAGCTGAAGCTGGCGAGCGAGATTCAGCAGCGTCTACAGCCGTCTTCGCCGCCGCAAATCAACGGCTACGAATTGCAGGGAATTTCGTTTTCCTGCTACGAGGTCGGCGGCGATTATTACGATTTTATCCCGCGCTGCGACGGCAAGCTTTTAATCGCGCTCGGCGACGTTTCGGGCAAGGGAACCGCCGCCGCGCTTTTAATGTCGAGCCTGCACGCCGCGATGCACGCGCAGGTCGCCGCCAATTCGTCGCTGCTCGAAACGATAAACGCGGTCAATCAATACCTGGCTGCCAATACGCCGACCAATCGTTTCGTCACGCTTTTTCTCGCCGAGCTGGATGCGGAATCCGGCAATATGAATTTCATCAACGCCGGGCATAACCCGCCGCTTATCGCCCACGCCGACGGTCGCGTCGAACAATTGGCTTCGGGCGGTTTCCCGCTCGGAATTATGCCGATGGCGCAATACGATGTCGGGCGAACACGCCTCGAAAACGGCGAAGCGCTGGTCATTTATTCGGACGGCGTCTCGGAGGCAAACAACACCAAAGGCGAAGAATACGGCGTCGAGCGGCTGGAAGAAGTCGTGCGGAAAAACCTGCACGCTTCGGCGGCGGGCTTGCGCGATAAAGTCGAGTCGTCGCTTTCGACGTTCACGCAGACCGCGCCTGCCGGCGACGACATCACGCTGGTCATCGTCAAGCGAAAGAACTAGGAAAAAGGTGTAAATTATTTATAAAAACAGCTTTGCAGTTTTTTTGTAAAGCTGTTTTTTGTTCAAATGAACTGACGAGGTGAGAACTGAAAACTGAGAATTGAGAACTAAAATATTTCTCAGTTCTCAGTTTTCAGTTCTCAGTTGAAACAAATGCTCAAAATAGAAAATTACATCGGCGGCGAATTAATCAAACCCATCTCAGGCGCGTATCTGGATAATTACAATCCGGCGACGGGCGAAGTTTACAGCCTGATTCCCGATTCGGACGAAACGGATGTCGCTTTAGCCGTCGAAGCGGCGAAAAAGGCTTTTCCAATCTGGTCGAAAATGAGCGCGGAGCAGCGACACGACCGGCTGATGAAAATCGTTTCCCTGATTGAGAGAGATTCGGACAAGCTCGCCGAAGCGGAAAGCGTCGATAACGGAAAGCCGGTCTCGCTGGCGAAAAGAGTCGATATTCCGCGCGCCGTTTCCAACTTTAAATTTTACGCCACAGCCGCGCTGCACACGGCGACCGAGGCGCACGAGACAACCGGGCAGGCGATAAATTACACGCTGCGCCAGCCGCTCGGCGTCGTCGGCTGCATCAGCCCGTGGAATCTGCCGCTTTATTTGTTTAGCTGGAAAATCGCGCCCGCGCTTGCCGCCGGCTGCACGGTCGTCGCTAAACCTTCGGAAATAACGCCGATGACGGCTTATCTCCTGTCGAAAATCTGCATCGAAGCCGGCTTGCCCGACGGCGTTCTGAATATCGTCCACGGGCTGGGCGCAAAAGCGGGCGGCGCGATTGTTTCGCACCGCGACGTCAAGGCGATTTCGTTTACCGGCGGGACGAAAACCGGCGAATGGATTGCGCGCACCGCCGCGCCGATGTTCAAAAAGCTTTCGCTCGAACTCGGCGGCAAAAATCCGAACGTCATTTTTGCCGATTGCAATTACGAGGAAATGCTGAAAACGACCGTGCTTTCCTCTTTCTCGAATCAGGGACAAATCTGCTTGTGCGGCTCGCGGATTTTTGTGGAAAAGCCGCTTTATGAAAACTTTTGCGGCGATTTTATCGAAAAAGTTTCCGCCTTGAAAGTCGGCGACCCGCTCGCGGGTGAAACGGACGTCGGCGCAATCGTGTCCGAGCCGCACATGGAAAAAATTCTGTCCTACATTGATTTGGCGCGCGAGGAAGGCGGGAATATCCTGCACGGCGGAGAGCAGTTGAAACTCGAAGGCAGATGCGCCGGCGGATATTTTATACAGCCGACGATAATCGAAAATCTTTCGCACGATTGCCGGACGAATCAGGAGGAAATCTTCGGTCCGGTCGTCACGATTACGCCTTTCGATGCGGAAGACGAGGTTTTGCGCTACGCCAACAGCGTCGAATACGGTCTGTCGGCGACCGTCTGGACCGAGAATCTGAGCCGCGCGCACCGCGTCGCCGAAAAATTGGAATCGGGCATCGTCTGGGTCAATTCATGGCTGCTGCGCGATTTGCGCACGCCTTTCGGCGGCATGAAAAATTCCGGCGTCGGGCGCGAAGGCGGTTTCGAGGCGTTGAAATTTTTTACCGAAGAGAAAAACGTCTGCATCAAGATAAATTATTAAGTTTTTCCATTTGAATCGAGGGAAATTATGAATCAGGAAACACAACCTGTCAGAATCGAAACGGGCGAAGAAGTGGCGTTTGAATTGATGAAATTCATCGCCGAAAAGGAAAACAAAAATCCCGCGCCCGAAGAAATACGGGATTATTATCTGGATTTATTCGTCGAATGCGCCTCCGCGGTTTACAACGGCGAGCGAATTAAATGAAAAACGGAAAACGGAAAACGGAAAATGAAGAGAATAGAAGTCAGAAGACAATCTTCTGCGGTCTTCCCGATATTTTCCGTTTTCCATTTTCCGTTTTCCATTAATTTACCTATGAGCGAAAACATTATCAATTCTTCCAAAGCGCCGGAGCCAGTCGGGTTGTATCCGCACGCGCGCCGGGTCGGGAATCTTTTGTTTCTGTCCGGCGTCGGACCTCGGGCGCGCGGCTCGCGAGAAATTCCCGGTGTCGAATTGGAAGAAAGCGGAAACATCTTATCTTACGACATCGAGGCGCAGTGCCGCTCGGTTTTTCAGAACGTGCGCTATATTCTGGAAGAATCCGGCTCGGCGTGGGAAAAAATCGTGGACGTGACGGTTTTTCTGACGAATATGAAAGAGGATTTTCCCGCTTACAATCGTATTTACGCCGAATATTTTAAGGACAATCTGCCGTGCCGCACGACCCTTGAGGTTAATTGTCTGCCGACGCCGATTGCCATTGAGCTGAAGGTTATCGCCACCGTTGACTGATTCGGTAAACAGCAAGGAGAATCGTCCGATATGAAACTCAGCCGCCGGGATTTTCTCAAACGTTCGGCGTTATTTTTAACCGGCATCGCCGTCAGCCCGAAACAGGCGTTTTCCATCGCTGCCGAAAAGCGTGATTTGCAGATGCTCGTGCTCGGCGATTCGGTGATGTGGGGACAAGGCTTGCTCGAAGGCGACAAATTCTGGTTTCAGACAAAACAATGGCTGGAAAGTAAAACCAATCGAAAGGTCGCGGCGCGCGTCGAAGCGCACTCGGGCGCGACCATCGACTGGCGCAACGACCAGAAATATCCGCAAGACCGCCTGACCACTTTTAACGGAGAGCTGAATATTTCGACGCCGACGATTTTGCAGCAGGTCGAAAATGCGTCTAAATTTTACCCAAATCCGCAGGACGTGGATCTGGTGCTGGTCAACGGCGGCATAAACGACATTCAAATCGCCAATCTGCTGAATCCCGCGCGCAGTCAGGCGTGGATGGAGAGAAAAACCGCCGAGCTTATCGGAAAAGATATGCCGAGGCTGCTCGAAGAAATTTACAAAAAGTTTCCGCGGGCTCGCATTATCGTGACGGGCTATTACCCGGCAGTTTCGGACGACACTTCGACCGAGCACATCTGTAGTCTTATCAAAAGCGTTTCGGGCATCGACCATTACGAGAGAATCATCAACCGGTTTCTCAAATTTCTGGGCATCAAAAATCGTCGTTTCGACGCCTGCGCCTCTGCCTTCATCAAGGAGAGAGTCGACCGGCTGGTTAAAACGCTCAGCGCGCTGTCCGGCGTCTGGAAGAAAGAGTCGGACAGGCATTTGCAGCAGGCGGTGGACGCTTTAAACGAGAATCGCCCGTTCGACGCGGCAATCGACGATAAACAGCGGGCGATTTTCGTCAAAGCTCCTTTTGCGGCGGAAAACGCCTACGCGGCGAAGAAAACTTATCTGTGGCAGGTCGAGCTCGGCGAAGCTCCGGGCAATTACAAATCGAACGACGCTTTTTACAAGCTGCGCGAGGAGGTCTGCAACTGCAAGCATATCCGGCTCGAAGGCTTCAGCCTGCGAAAGTGTTTTATCGCCGGAACCGGGCATCCGAACATTGACGGCGCGCGAGAATATTTCGAGGCAATCAAAGAGAAATTCGCGGAAGTTTTGCCGCTGACCGGCTGGCTGGAATAAACAGAAGCCGCCGGTCGGAAAAAGCGAAAAATTATCTAACGCGCTACGGAAATTGAGGTTAAAATTATCATTATGCCAATACGAAGACCTTTTAATTTCAAACAATGGATTGAAGAGCATCGACATCTGCTGAAGCCGCCCGTCGGCAACCAGTGCGCCTACGACGCCGAAGATTTTATCGTGATGGTCGTCGGCGGACCGAATTCGCGGAAGGATTACCATTGGGACGAAGGCGAAGAATTTTTCTACCAGCTCGAAGGCGATATTGTCGTCAAGATTCAGGAAGACGGGCGCGCGGTCGACATCGCCGTGCGCGAGGGCGAAATTTTTCTGCTGCCGCCGCGCGTGCCGCACAATCCCGTGCGCGGAGCCGGAACCGTCGGAATGGTGATTGAACGCAAGCGGCGAGACGGCGAAAAAGACGGGCTTTTGTGGTTTTGCGAAAACTGCAACGAAAAATTATACGAAGAATATTTCGAGCTGGAAGACATCACGACGCAGTTTCAGGGCGTTTTCAAAAAATTTTACGGCGACGAACAATTGCGCACCTGCAAAAATTGCGGAAGCGTGATGGAGCCGCCGGCGGTTGTGAGCTGAAAATGAATAAAGGAAAATGGAATGAATCTGTTTCCGGTCATCTGACGTTTGAAAATATCTGTAAATTATATTCTTCAGATAAGAATATAAAGGTTGCAAAAGGCAGATATTACGCGCACGACGGCGAGAGTCAATACGTCGTTTCGCTTTACAAACATAATGAAAAGACAAATTTAACCGGCTGGCACAGGGCAGCAACAAAATTTGTTTTGCAGGGAAAATGTGAGATGACAATCAACGGGGAAAAATATTTATTTCAGGCGGGCGAGTATTTTGATTTTCCCGAAGGAAATTTTCATTTGAGGGTAATCGGCGATGAAGCTTTTGAATGTGTATCGGTTTGCAAAATGCCGGACGACTTTCCGAAAATAGATAATTAATGGCGACGCTTTTAGAAGAATTATCACAACTGGTTTCCGCGCTGGACGAAAACCGAATCGAATACGCGGTGTGCGGCGGATTGTCTCTGGCGATTCACGGTTTCACGCGCGCGACTTTGGACATAGATATTCTGATTCAAGTCGAATCGCTCGAAAAAGCCTACGAGATAGCGGCGGAAAAAGGTTATGATATTCGCGGGCTTGACAAATCGTTTAAGGAGAGAGCGGTTGAAATTCGCCGCGTGTCGAAAATTGACGATAACGGCGAGGTGCTGTCGCTGGATTTATTGCTGGTGACGCCGCAGGTTCAGGACGTTTGGGAAACAAGAGAGAAAATCGATTTTCTGGGCAGGCGGCTTTCGGTCGTTTCGCGCCCGGGTTTGATAAAAATGAAAAAACTAGCGGGCAGACCGCAGGATTTGGCTGACATCGAGAGGCTGGAAAATGAAGAACGTTGATATGTCGGAACAGGCAGTTTTAAGACGCTTGAAAACGGTTGACCGGCTGCGCGAGCTTTGCCTGTCTTTGATGAAAGCCAAAAAAGCTTCGGACGAAAAAAAACGGCGGGAAGAAGCCGCAGCCGCCGGGCGCGATGAAGATAAATCAGTTTATTTAAATGAAAATTAACTTAAACAATTTAGATTCGGAAGATATAGAAATTGAACAGTTTCAGAAAATCAAGAGCAAAAAGCGCAAGTTAAAAGGCAAACAGTCGGTCAAACAGCTTGTTTCGCAGGCGCAGAATCCTTCGGACCCGGACGCGAAATTTGAAAACCACGATTTAAACGAGCTGTCGCGGCTCGGTTTTCTTGACGAGCTGATTTCGGACATTAAGACGGGAAAGGAAGCCGCGGTTTATCTCGGTCGAAATTCGGCTGACGGATTCGTCGCGGTAAAAGTTTATACGGATTTGCGCGTGCGCTCGTTCCGGCGCGACGATTCTTACCGGCAGGGCAGATATATCGGCGACGAACGCATCGAAAAAGCGATAGAGCACGGCAGCCGGACGGGTCTGGACGCGCACCAGATTCTCTGGGTGCAGGAAGAATTCCGGCAGATGAAATACCTGCGCGAGCACGGCGTCAGCGTCCCGCGAGCGATTGCCGCCAGCGGCATCACGCTGGTGATGGAATTTATCGGCGACGAGGAAGGCAATGCCGCGCCGCGCATCGCCGACCTGAAAATGAAAAAGGATGAAGCGGAAGAAGCTTTCGGGCAATCGGTGCAAAACCTGAAACTGATTGTCAAATCCGGCAGGGTTCACGGCGATTATTCCGCTTTCAATATTCTCTGGCACGACGAAAAAGCAATCGTCATCGACTTTCCGCAGGTGGTTGAGTTTACAAACAACGAGAACGCCCTCGATTTTCTGGAAAGAGACGTTCGCTCGCTTTGTAAATCCTTTAGAAAGCAGGGCGTCAGAGCCGACGAAGCGAAAGTATTAAAAGAAATAAGATGAATTTAAAAAGCAGCGATACTTTTACCGAACCGGAGGCGGCGCGAGCCTGATGGACGACCTGCTCGCGGCGCGCTCGCAGATGGCGATGTCGCTCGCGTTTCATATTGTTTTCGCCGCCGTCGGCATCGCGATGCCGCTTTTGATGGTGATTGCCGAATGGCGCTGGCTGCGCACCGGAGACGAAGTTTATCTGATTCTGACAAAACGCTGGGCGAAGGGAACGGCGATACTTTTCGCGGTCGGCGCGGTTTCCGGGACGGTGCTTTCGTTTGAGCTCGGCTTGCTGTTTCCGGGGTTTATGGCGTACGCCGGCTCGATTATCGGGATGCCTTTCTCGCTCGAAGGCTTCGCGTTTTTTACCGAGGCGATTTTTCTGGGGATTTATCTCTACGGCTGGAATCGGATTTCGCCGAAAGCGCATTTATCGGCGGGCGTCGTCGTCGCCTTGAGCGGCGCGCTTTCGGGAATTTTCGTCGTCATTGCGAATGCGTGGATGAACGCTCCGAAGGGTTTTCGCCTGGTTGACGGAAAGCCGGTCGATATTGACCCGATTGCCGCGATGATGAACCCGGCGGCTTTCTCGCAAACGCTGCATATGACGCTCGCCGCCTACGCCGCGACCGGATTCGTCGTCGCCGGGATACACGCTTTTATGCTGCGGCGCGAGCCGAGCAATCGTTTTCACCGGCTCGCGCTCTCGATTGCCCTGACGGTCGGCGGAATCGCCTCGATTTTACAGCCTTTGAGCGGCGACATTCTCGCCAAAGCCGT
>DATHBC010000283.1:0-6605 GCA_035296345.1 Pyrinomonadaceae bacterium
AAATTCAAAGCGCGACAAATCCTTGCGCGACAGTGCCCACGGGAGTTCCGTCGGTTGCTCGTCGTCTTCGCGACCGCGCGTGACGACGAGCAGTTTTCCGTTTTCAGCGACGAAATTCGCAATTGAATCAATCACTTTTTCGCGCATTTCCAGAGGCAGAGGCTGAATCGTGTAGACTTCGAGCACAAACTCGAAACCGCCGAGCCAGTTGCGCGGCGGCGAGAATAAATCGGCGGCGTGAAAGGCAATATCGGTTTCGGCATGAAGCTTTTTCGCCCAATCAATCGCCGTCGGCGAAATATCGAAAGCCGTTACCTTAAAACCCGAATCGTGCAGAAACCGCGCATCGTCGCCCAGACCGCAGCCGACGACCAGAGCCTTGCGCCCGTCGCCCCGCAAATTCGTTTTTTCGGCAAACCTGACCAAGTATTTGTTCGGCTCAAGGTCTGCCCACGGGATATGCCCGTGATTGCCTTCGGCTTCCGAGTAAAGCGCGTCGAACCAGCCCGTCGCGTCGCCTTTTTCTAAAAATTCGGCGGCTAACTTTTTGGTGTTCTCGCGCGCGGCGTCAATTTCCTGTTTTTCTGATTCCGGTGTTTTCATCGCGTATTTATTTTTACGATTAAAGCACGCGGCGGGAAAAATGTCTTGCAAGCCCGCGCGGCTTCGGGTATGATTTCGGCAGGCTTTCCAAAAGCCTGCTTCTCTTTTATCAAGCCGGTTCGTCTTTATTTACTTAAAACCGCTTAACCGCGAATATCCCAAATTTCAGGAAGGAAAACCTATGCCCCAAATATGCCGAAAGCTTCGTTATGCGAGCCTGATGCTCGTATTATTTATCGCGTGCGCCGTTTCGATTGCCGCGCAAACCACCGCGTTTACTTATCAGGGACGCTTTACCGATTCGACCGTCAGCCAGCCGACCAACGGCACTTATACGATGAAGTTCCGTCTTTATGACGCGCTCGAAAACGGCAACCAGGTCGGCAGCGAACTGACCTCGTCCGTGACGGTCGCTAACGGCATCTTCACGACGACGCTCGATTTTGCCACCGGACCGTTTGCCAGCGGTCAATCGCGCTGGCTGGAAATTCAGGTCGGCACGGCGACGCTCGCGCCGCGACAAAAAATCGAGAGCGTGCCGTATACAATTCGCAGTCTCGGCGCGGGTTCAGCCGATTTGCTCTCCAGTCTTTGCAATCCGTGCGTGACCAGCGCGCAGATTGTTTCGCTCGAAGGCTCGAAAATAACCGGAACCGTTTCGACCGCGACGAATGCGACGAACGCCACTAATGCAACCAACGCGACGAATGCAACTAATGCGACGACGGCTGTCACCATCAGCGGAACTATCACCACCGCGCAGGTCAGCGGCGACGTCGAGTTCGCGCCCTCCGCCCAGCAGACGACGAGCGGCACGAACCACCTTATCAATCTCAAGCTTGTCGGCGCGCGCAACCTCGGCACAGCCGGTCAGGACTCGCTCCTCTCGCTCAGCGCCAGCGGGACGTACTGGTCAGGCGGCTTCACTCAAAACTTCGACAAGGAGCGTTTCCGCGTCGAAAACGACGGCTCGATTCTCGCCGTCAGCGACTATAACAGCGGCTGCTGCGGCGGCATTCCAATTGAAGGCTCAGGCACGCGCTTCATGTGGTTCGGCGCGAAAGCGGCGCTCCGAGCCGGCAGCATCAACGGCACGCAGTGGGACGACGCGAACATCGGATTATACTCGACCGCGTTCGGCGAGAACGTGCGCGCGCTCGGCGACAACGCCATCGTGGTAGGCAAGAATTCGGTCGCGGCTAATACGGGCACGGTGGCTCTCGGCGAAGGACACACGGCGACCGGAGCCAACTCCATCGCCCTCGGTTACGGCGCATCCACTTCGACCATCAATGGGGCACCGCGAACCGGCACGTTCGTCTTCTCCGACCGCTCCGTTCCCCTGACTTACACGTACAACAGCACCAGCCCCGACATAGAATCGCAGTTTCACCCGACGGTCACGAACTCGTTCAACGTGCGCGCCATCAACGGCTCTTTCTTCTACACGAACACCGCGCTTTCCACGGGCTTTATCTTCAACAGCACGACGGCGACGATGACGCTCGCCAACAACAAGCTGTCGATGAAGAGCGACGGCTCGACGGAACTGACTTCAAACTCCGGCGGGTCGGCGGGCGTTATTCTCCCGGCAGGCGGCGGCGGGTGGAACAACCTCTCAGACCGCCATATGAAGGAAAATTTCGCCTCGGTCAATTCGCGCGAAATTTTGCACGGCGTTCTCGGTTTGCCGATTTCGACGTGGAATTATAAATCTCAAAATCCTTCAATCCGGCATATCGGCGCGATGGCGCAGGACTTTTCCTCGATTTTCGGAGTCGGCGAAAACGATAAGACCATCTCGACGATTGACCCGGACGGCATCGCGTTTGCGGCGATACAGGGCTTATACGCGGAACTCAAAGACCGCGACGCGAAAATCGCGCAGCAGGAGCAGCAGTTAACACAGTTTCGGCAGCAGCTCAATCAGCAGCAGGCGATGATTGAAGAATTAAGGAAACTCGTGTGCGCGGGTCAGGCGAAAGCCGGCGTCTGCAATTAAGAAGGGGAAATAAAATGAAGACGGCAATCAAATTTATTGCGGCGGCGGCAATCGTCATCGCGCCGTTCGCCGCTCGCCCAACCGAGTCGCAAGTGGCGGGCAATCCGCCTTACACGCTCGAACAGACGGTCATGACTTCCGGCGGCGGAACGAGCGCGGACGGCGCGGGAAACATCTATAAAATCGAAGGCGCAATCGGTCAGCCCGTCGCCGGGACGACCAGCACGAACGTTCCGTTTACGCTGCGCGGCGGCTTTTTTACGCCCGCGCCGTTTGCGCCGACTGCCGCTCTGGCAAAAATCAGCGGCAGAATCTTAACCGCCGACGGGCGCGGCATTCGTAATGTCTCGATTACGATGACCAATGCCGCGGGCGAGCTTCGGATGGCGTTCAGCAGCAGCTTCGGTCATTTTACTTTTGAAAACGTGCCGGCGGGCGAGGTTTACATTCTCACCGTCCGCGCCAAACAGTTTCAATTCAGCCAAAACACGCAGGCAGTTTCGCTGTTGGAAGATTTAGCCGACGTGAACTTTATCGCCGACCCGCAATAAGATTCAGCAGAAAAGTGAGAACCGAGAAGCGAGAACCGAGAACGTAAAAACGCTTCTTAATTCTCACTTTTCAGTTCTCACTTCTCACTTCAGCCTTCCACGCCGCCCAGCCGCCAATCATCGAAAAAACATTCGTGTAGCCCATTTTCCGTAGATTGTCCGCCGCCAGCGCCGAGCGGTAACCGCCGCCGCAGTAAAGAATCAATTCCGCGCTTTTATCCGGAATCCGGTGGACTATATCGCGTTCGATAACGCCGCGACCGATGTGAATCGCGCCCTCGGCGTGAGCCTCGTTCCATTCGTTATCCTCGCGCACGTCGACGAGCGTCGCGCCGTTTTTCATTCTCTTGCGGGTTTCAAGGGCGGAAATTTCGCGGACGCGCGAGCGGGCGTCTTCGGCTAAAGCCAAAAATTCTGCGGAATGCTGCATAAATTATTATAAATTCGGCAAAAGTCTGCTATTATCGCGTCCTTCAAGGATAAGGTTCTAAGAATCAATTTACAATTTGGAGAATAAAAAATGAAAAATTTTACGTTATTTTTATTATTAGCAGTTTTTTGTCTGGGTTTAGCCGGTTGCAGCAAAGACGCCGAGGTCGAAGCGTTTATCACCGAGAACGATGCGGTGATGAAAGATATTACGAGCAAGATTGACCAGAATCCGACTTCCGCCGGCGTCGACGACGCGCAGAAATCCTTCGACGCGAAAAAAGCCAGCCTGAAACAGAAATGGGACGCCATCAAAGACGCGCGCGGCGCGCAGGTCAGCTCGGAAACGCAAAAGAAACTGAACGACAGCATGTCGAACAATATGAAGCAGCTAACGGACGTTTCGATGAAAAACGCGATGAAACTGGCGCAGGACAGAGACGCGGCGGTGAAATTCCAGAAGCTGATGCAGGATTACGGCTCGACCTTCGGACAACCCGGCGGCGCTACCGGCGGACAACCTACCGGCGGCAGCACTAAATAATTTTACCCGTTAGACGTTTTTACCCGGCGCGGCTGAGCAGATTCTGCTCAGCCGCGTTTTATTTTGCCGGAGCGAAATCAATTACGAATCACGAATTAAAAATTACGAATTACGGATGGAAAGAAAATGACTTTTTAGCTTTGAGTCCGGAGCTTTGATTCGGCTCAATTTGCAAAGATTAGAATTTACAAGTTGCAAAGATTAGAATTTAAAGGTCAAAAACCAATCATTCGTAATTCGTAATTTTTAATTCGTAATTGTCTTAACTAGCTTGTCGCTCAATAACTTCTTATAATAATTCTTCGGCTGTTTTTATAAAATTTTATTAGAAGAGGTCTAAAACATTGGCAGAACAATTTGACGTAACGATTATCGGCTCGGGTCCCGGCGGATACGTCGCCGCCGTTCGCGGAGCGCAGGTGGGTTTAAAAGTGGCAATAATTGAAAAAGAACCGGGCGCGCGGCTGGGCGGCACGTGCGGTTTACGCGGCTGTATTCCGACCAAAGCGCTTTTGCAGGCGGCGCACCTGTATGAAAAAGCCGAACATTTTGCCGATTGGGGCATCAAGGTCGAAAATCTCGGGTTCGACTGGTCGCAGGTGCAGAAACGCAAAAGCGACGTGGTGGCGAAAAACTCGGCGGGCGTTTCCTACCTGATGAAGAAACACAAAATCACGGTCTTTAACGGCTTCGGGAAAATCGCCGGCAAAGGCAAAGTCGAGGTCGAGCTGGAAGGCGGCAAAAAAGAAACGATTGACACGAAAAACATCATAATCGCCACCGGTTCGGTCGTGCGCCCGATTCCGGGTTTTGAGACGGACGGCAAACAAGTCGTCAATTCCGACCAGATTCTGGAGCTCGACCGCGTTCCCAAATCAATGCTGGTGATGGGTTCGGGCGCGGTCGGCGTCGAGTTCGCGTCCGTTTATTCGCGCTTCGGCTGCGAGACGACGGTCATCGAGCTGATGGACAGAATCGTGCCGGTCGAAGACGCCGAGGTTTCCAAAGAGCTTGCCCGCGCCTTCAAAAAACGCGGCATTAAAGTCGAAACCGGAATCAAGCTGGATAAGCTGCAAAAATCGAAAACCGGCGTCAAAGCGACCGGCAAAGACTCGAAAGGCAAAGACGTCGCGTTCGAAGCCGAACTGTTTCTCGTCGCCGTCGGTCGTATGCCTTACCTGGAAAAACTCGGTTTGGAAAGCACGAAGGTCGTCATCAACCCGCGCGGCACAATCAAAGTCAACGAATACTGCGAAACCGACGAGCCGGGCGTTTACGCCATCGGCGACATCATCGACACGGCGTGGCTCGCGCATCTCGCCTCGAAAGAAGGCATTCTGGTCGTCGAAAAAATCGCGGGCAAAAAGGTCGAGCCGATTAATCACCGACTGGTTCCGAACTGCACCTACTGCGACCCGGAAGTCGCTTCGGTCGGCTTGACCGAAGCGAAAGCCAAAGAAGAAGGCTACGACGTCAAGGTCGGCAAATTCCCTTTCTCCGCCAGCGGCAAGGCGCGCATCCTCGGCGAAACCGACGGCTTCGTCAAAATCGTCTCCGAGAAAAAATACGACGAAGTCCTCGGCGTTCACATCATCGGACCGCACGCCACGAAGCTGCTGGCGGAAGCATGCGTCGCGATGCAGCTCGAAACAACCGCCGACGAACTCGGCAGAACAATCCACGCGCACCCGACCGTTTCAGAATCCGTGATGGAAGCCGCCGAAGGCGTTCACGATTTAACGATTCATATCTAAACGATGTCGCAGACTTTGCAAATCATTTTAGATACAAACATTCTGATTGCCGCTTTCCGTTCAAAACGTGGAGCGGCAAATCTTTTGCTTGATAAACTTAATGATTCGCGTTGGCAGGTGAATGTTTCGACGCCTTTGCTGCTCGAATACGAAGATGTTTTGAAACGTTCCGAAATGAACGATTTTATCTCGGCGGCGAATGCTGACATTTTCCTTGACGGACTTTGTGCCATCGCCGAAAATCACGATATTTTCTTTCTCTGGCGGCTTCTGGCAAAAGACCCGAACGATGCTTTCATTCTTGAGCTCGCCGTGCGCGTCAATGCCGATTTTATTATTACCTATAACGCAAAAGACTTTCCCGCCGCCGCTGATTTTGGTATAAAATTAGCTACGCCGAAGGAATTTCCAGAATTTGTCGGAAATTTATAAATGACTACGATTAGCACGAAAATTCCCGATACGCTTTTTCGCCAAGCCCAAACGATTGCCGAGCGCGAAGATATGACGCTCGACCAATTCATCGCCTTGGCATTGGCAAGTCAGATCTCAAGCTGGAACGTCGGAAAAACCTTTGCCGAACGCGCCGAAAAAGGCGATTGGGAAAACGCGCGTAAAATTCTGGCGAAAGCTCCCGACACCGAAGCCGAAGACTACGATAGACTTTAACGAAAGCCGCGGAAGGCGTTCACGATTTAACGATTCATATCTAATTTGATTAT
>DATHBC010000284.1:0-4647 GCA_035296345.1 Pyrinomonadaceae bacterium
TCGAATTGAGAGATGGGATTCAGCTTCTTAAAAACGGAAGTGTAGACGTTTGCCAAAGCCCAGACATTGAAGTCACGAAACTCCAGATACGGTTTTGTGCCAATTTTTATAGCCAATTTTTATAGCCAATTTTTAGCTATAAGATAGGACTTTTCTCAGTAGATTTTTGTAGGTAGTATGGGGACAATTGTATGGACTATGAATTGGTATTAAAGATTGTTGCGGCTTTAGTCGGTGGTGGTTTCTTTTTGGCAGTCCGTCAAATATTTGTTGCTTATATCAATAAAAATAAGGAAAAGAAATTAAGATTTAGAAATACAAGAGGTGAGGTAGTAACACAAGGAGACCTAACGCCGAATGAGGCAATATTAATCAAGGAATTTTTTGCAATAACACCAAATAATCATTTGGAACAAAGCAAAAACTTATCAGAGTACAGAGATGATTAGTATTTATCCTGCTACTAACTCACATATTATAACGGAGCTTGTGAGTAAGAAAATAAAAGTCCATCAAACAGTTTTTGCTGAAGATGAAAGGAGCGCAAATGATTTTAAAAGAATCGACTTAACTAGGAGCAAAAAGTGTTGCGCGTTTCAGTTACTTCTTTTCTAAACTCCAGCCGCAGACGACAATCAGACAGGTAAAGAGCGGAATGAAAAACGTCGTGCCGATGTAGTAATAATGTTTTTCGGGGTTTTTGAAATAGAGAATTTGTATCCACGCGTCGATGATTGAATAGAGAAAGAACAAGCCTAAAGCGGCGTTGATGATTCTCCAGGCGATAGACAAGGCGTTTTTGTCCATAGTTTCTGAATCAAATGTATTCTCTTTTGATTCATATCATAAATAATTTTGTTCGCAAAGATTTATAAATCAGAAAGCCGCTGAGTTTGATTAAACTCAGCGGCTTTTGGTATTTATGGAAATGATTTTCGGGTTTTAGCCTTCCCAGCTAAAGTAATCGGACGGTTCGAGGCGTCCGCCGCACGGGCATGGGTTTCCCGTGTCGATTAGATAAGGCTCTTTGCAGTCGCTGCAGAGGAAGCTTTCGTCGCTCCCGAGAATTGAAAAGCCGCGTCTTTGATGCAGATACATCAGCGAGAAAAGAAACGCGAAGAGGAATGCGCCGGCGAATATGTTTTTTAATTCAAATAAGCTGTTCGGCGAAGTTAAATAAATGTATGCTCTCGCGCCTCTGATGCCGAAGGAAAAGAGAATCATACCGACGACGGTGAAAATAAACGCGTAGATTAAAGGGCGTTTGAGGCTTTTTCGCTCTCTCGCTTTTTCCTGGAGAAGATTCTTGATGGCTTCGTCGGATTTTCGTGTCCACATAAGAGTTTTGCGGAATTAATCTTTTCCGGGTTCGGTCAAAACCCGTTTTGCGATGGCTTTCAACGAGGTGACTTGCGGTTTTAATCTCTACTTTCCTGCATGTTCCAGCTTGCAGTTAGCCATAACTACAGAAAAAATCGTTTGGATTGGAAATAATGAAATCAAAAACACGAGGACGATAACGGTTATTGATATTTTTTGAGAAGCATACATTATGCCGAGAGGATAACCGAGGGTAATCGCGATAGGAAAGCTGAGAATAGCAGTAATGGATACCGGCTTTTCGCCGTTTAGTTTCGTTTGACGGTTCGGACGGCTAAAATTGGGAAAAATCGGCTGATTGATTTCCAAACCGAAACCTTTCGTTTACATTTCGGACAAATGCCTTTATCGCTCATAAACTTCAAGGGTTTACTGCAACTAGCCTTTTCTAAGTTCGGTCAGAACCTGTTTCGCGACGGCTTTGAGCGTGTCGAAAACGCCGTCGCCTTTTGCCGCGACGGCTTCGAAAACGGGTTCGCCTTTGCGCTGGAGTTCGGCGGCGAGTTCTTCGGTCGGGATGACGTTCGGCAAATCGCGTTTGTTCAGCTGCAGGACGTAGGGCAAATCCATCAGGTTGTAGCCTTGCGACTGGAGATTTTCTTCCAGATTGTAGAGCGATTCGATGTTGGCGTCCATGCGCTCTTCCTGCGAGTCGGCGACGAAGACGACGCCGTCGACGCCTTTTAAAATCAGCTTGCGCGAGGCGTCGTAATAAACCTGACCGGGAACGGTGTAAAGATGAAACCGCGTTTTAAAGCCGCGCACCGTGCCGAGCTCGAGCGGCATGAAATCGAAAAACAAAGTCCGGTCGGTTTCCGTCGCCAGACTGATTAATTTTCCTTTCGCGGTCGGCGCGGTCGAATCGTAGATGTATTGCAGATTCGTCGTCTTGCCGCACAAACCGGGACCGTAATAAACAATTTTGCAGTTGATTTCGCGTGAAGCGTAGTTGATGAATGTCATATCTTTATAGTGAATAGTGAATAGTGAATAGTGAATAGTGAAATCTGCTTTCCGGTTTTTCACTTTTCACTTTTCGTTATTCACTAACTAAATAAGCTATCTATATCCTCGTCGGTAATTTCCGCAAAAAATGCGTTGCTTTGGGCTTTGTTCTGCTCGGAATGCTGCTGCATCTCGTCTATCAGCGCGGCGACTTCGTGGCTGGCGCGCTTGGCGCGCAGCTTGACCAGCCCGAGCGTCGAGCGCTCGTTAAAGACGACGACCAGAAGGCTTCTGCCGATGACGCAGATGTATATGCTTTCGTGTTCGCCTTCGTGGACGACCGCCGGAAAAACATCTTCGCCGATAAGCTTTGCCATGCTGGACGTGGCGGCGACGTTTCCCGCCGCGAGGCTGGAAAAGCTCGTCGTGTCCATATCGCCGATGTCGCCGTGAAAAGCAATCGGCTGACCGTCGCGGTCAACCAGAAAAACGACGCGCGCCGCCGATTCGACACAGAGCCGCGCAAGCACGGTCTTAATCTTCTGAAACTGCTGTTCGTGTATTATAAAAGGCGTTTCTGCCATGAGTCTTTCGCTCTACTTCAGTTTGTTATTGGTAAAACGAGGTGAGAATTTTGTCAAATTCTCGCTAATTTCATTTTGAAAATTGGTTTAAGACGGATTACCAGGCGGGTCTTGCGATAAACCGCATTTCCAATCTAGCACAACCTCGAATCGGCTTCAAGTGTTTTTTTTGTTTGATAATGTTCTAGTCCGGTGATACTGTGAAAATCTATTTCCAGCCTCACAGTTTTGTTTATACTGAGCGGAAAATTTAAAATTATGCTTCAGCCTTGTATTTCGCATATTATAACTTTACAGAATATATAAAACGATTCGCTGCATACCTGCGACGGAAGTTGGCTTAACTAAAGCTATTTGTTTGTTGAGAATGAGTCTATGAAAGCAAAAGGTATTATTAAAATAGCGGTTGGCATATTGCTAATCATTTATCCGAGGCAATTCATACATTTTATACATAAGACTCCACATCTAAGCGAAGCATTGGGCTATGGTTTTTTATCAATCATTCTGGGAATGACGGGTATGCTGCTTATAATTATTGGCACAAAGCAATACAAGAGTGTGTCGAAAAAATAACAAATAACCGGCATCACAAGATTAGGGTGTACCTTTTGTTTCCTCGATGACTTTGCGATAACTACTAGCTGTAGCGTCTATCACAAAAACCTATTGCCCGCCTGAAGGCAAAAGTGTTAAACTTTTTTCGGAAAGCGAACGCGCTCGCTTAAAAAAAAACTAAATAAAAGAGACGATAAAAGATAAGCGCTGTATTGGAAACCGCTCTGCCCCGCCTTTTTTAGTATGTAAAAATTCTTTCCGCACCGCTAAACAAATGAGAAACCACCTTTTTTCACACGATACGACGGGCTTGAATTTAGTCGCCATCGGCGGCGGCAACGGGCTTTCTACGCTTCTGTGCGGGTTAAAACGATTTGTCGATGCGGGCGAAACGGAACCGATTTGGCTCGAAAGGCTTTCGGCAATCGTCGCCGTTTCGGACGACGGCGGAAGCAGCGGACGCCTGCGCGACGAATTGCAGATGCCGCCGCCGGGCGACATTCGCAATTGTATGGTCGCGCTGTCGGAAGACTCGCTGCTTTTAGCGAAGCTATTCCAGCATCGCTTTCGCGGCGACGGCGAGCTCGGCGGTCACAGTTTCGGCAATCTTTTTCTCGCGGCTTTAAGCGAAATCACGGGCGGTTTTGCCGAAGCCGTCAAGCTTTCGTCCGAAATCCTGGCGAGTAAAGGTCATATTTATCCGGCGACCGTCGCCGACGTGCGGCTCGTCGCCGAGCTGACGGACGGAAGAATCATCAAAGGCGAAACGAATATCGGCAAATTCGGCACATCCATTCGACGGCTGCGGCTCTAGCCGGAAAAATGCAATCCTTTGCCCGAAGCTCTGGCGGCGATTTACGAGGCTGATGTTATCACCATCGGTCCCGGCTCGCTTTTTACGAGTCTTCTGCCGCCGATTCTGGTCGAAGGCGTCGCCGAAGCGATTGCCGAATCCGCTGCGCTGAAGATTTTTATCTGCAATCTGATGACGCAGCCGGGCGAAACCGACGGTTATTCGGCGCGGAAACATCTGGAAATCGTCCGCCAGTACGCGCCGCGGATTGATTTTGATTACGTCGTCGTCAACAACCGCCTGATTAACGAAGAACAATCGGCGCGCTACGCTTCGGAAGGCGCGGAGCAAATCGGCGTTCACGGCTCGGTTTCGCCCGAGACGATT
>DATHBC010000285.1:0-5124 GCA_035296345.1 Pyrinomonadaceae bacterium
CGCAGCAGGCGGACGACGGCGCGGGGCTTTTTTACGCGCAGGCTTGGGCTTTGATGCATTTTCTGATGCACGGCGAAGGCGGCGCGCGCAAGGGGCAGATGTATAAATTTCTCGACCTCGCGATGGGCGGAAAATCCGCGCGCGAAGCTTTTGCCGAAGCTTTTCAGAGCGATTACGCGACGATGGAAAGGGATTTGAAAAAATACATCGAGCGGAAATCTTTCGGCGCGTCGGAAATAAACCTCAGGAACAAGCTCGTTTTCGACCTTGAAATGCAGTCGAAGCCTCTCAGCGAAGCCGAGGCAAAGACCATTTTGGGCGAATTGCTCTATTATTTAGACCGCCTCGGCGAAGCCGAAAAGCAATTTTTGCAAGTTTTCTTGCTAAACCCGAATTCGAGCCGCGCCAATTTATTTCTCGGTAAAATCAAGGCAAAACAGGGGAAAATGGACGAGTTTGCAAGGCTTCTTGCTAAATCAATCGAGCAAAATCCGCAGGATTTCCTCGTTCATTATCATTACGCGCGCGTTTTGAGCGAGCAGGGCATGAGCGAATTCGGCTTCGTTTCCGAATACTCGAAGGCGCTCGCCGATAAAATGCGCGAATCGCTGAAAAAAGCCATTTCGCTGAACCCGGATTTTGCGCCGTCCTACGAGCTTTACGCTTTCATCAGCGTCGTCCGCAGGGAAAACGTCGATGAAGCGATTGATTATCTGCATCGCGCTCTGAAAATCGCGCCCGGAAACCAGCAGTATCAGATTCGGCTGGCGGAGCTTTTGATGTGGAAGGAAGATTTTGCAAACGCCCGCAAAATCGCCCAAAAAATCGCTAAAACGGCGAGCGAGCCGGAATTGAAGGTTTACGCCGAAAACGCGCTCGAACGGATTAACGATTACGAAGGTCAGATGTATTCCGCCCGGAATCCGCGCCGCCGCAAATCAGAGATAACCGACCGCATTCTGACCGAGGAAGAATTGCGCGCGCTGCGCGAGCAGGGCTTGATTGAATCGCTGAATATGATGGTCGCCAAACCGCAAAAAGGCGAAAAAAGGATTCTCGGCTCGGTCTTGAAGATTGAATGCCAGTCGCAAGCCGTCTATTTCACCGTCAAAGCCGCGGCGGACAATAATATTCTCCATTTAAAAAGCGAATCGCTGGAAACCGTTAATTTAACCGCTTACAGCCGCGAAATGGGCAACGCCAGATTCGGCTGCGGCGAGCTTTTGAAACAGCAGAATCTAGCCGTTATCGTCTATCGCCAAACGGATAAAAACGAGGCGAAAATAGCCGGCGAGCTTAAATCCGTCGAATTCGTCCCGGCAAATTTCAGATTTCTTAACTGAGATTTGCCGGAATGAATTTAGTCGCGGATTTACACCGCAATACTTTTGGAAATTTATCTTTTAATTCCCGTTTTGGAAAACTGAATTTCACTCGAAGAGCGCGTGTCGGCATCCAGCACGCGCTCGATATATTTCAGCGCCTTTTCCTTTTCCGCTTCTTCGACCGCCGCCACGCAGTCGCGCGGCACAATAATTCTAAAATCCCGCAGGTAAGCGTCGTTAGCCGTAAACAAAACGCAGATGTCGGCGGTTAAGCCCGTCAAAATCAACGTTTTCACGCTTAAATATTCCAACAGTAAATCCAGCGTCGTCGAATAAAATCCGGAATGTTTCGGCTTCAGCACGAAATAATCCTTCGCTCTCGGCTTTAATCGATTGGCAATCGCGCTGCCCTTCGACGATTTCGACGAAGCGTGTTTGAGCAGATTTTTGAAATCCGACTGCCACTTTCCAAAATTGTCGTTTATATAAATCACCGGAATTTTAGCTTTGTCCGCCTTACGGCGCAGGGCGGCAATATTTTCCGTAATCGGATTGGTATTTTCCAATAATTTATCGCCGTGCGGAAAATCAAAATCCGATATGACGTCGATTATCAAAAGGGCAATCGGAGAAGTCTCCGGCGCGTTTCCGTGCAAATCATGATTCTTGGCTGGCATACTGATATTTCAACAAATGACGACGAAAAAAGGCAAGTTAATTTCCTGTTCCGAAATCGAGATGCGCCTCGCCCAGCCGGTTACCGGGCTTCAAACTCAGAATTTTACCCGATTTAACCTGCATGACAGCAGGAAATTTTCATAATCGCCTGTTGACATCGCAAATGTATATTTATTAACATTAAATGTTAAATCAAAAAGCGATTTTAATTTTGACCGCTTCAAAACGAATCGGGTTTTGAGCGTAAATCATCAAAATATTTCTAAAAAATCTCTTTACATCTAATGTGAAATATTGTAAATGTATTTAACATCAAATATTAATTTTTCGCTGTATAAATATACTTTCAATTAAGATTTTAAGTAAAAATGTCAGGCAAAACGTTTAGAAAAGATTCGAGAAAGTTTTTTCCCGCAAAAGCCTTTCAAAAGCAGGAGCCGGAACAGTGGTTTCAGCAGCATCAGCAGGGAAAAGCCCATAAACTTATGAATAAAATCAAAGCTAAATATTTAGCTACCGGCGACCGCGTCCGCTTTTCCCGCGACGGCTGGCAAACGGTCGGTCGCATTACCAACTGCAATTCAATCAGCGTCAGCTTTATGTTCAGCGACGGCGTTATCAGAAAATTGGAAGCAAACCAGGAATATGTCGTCGAAAAAACGGAACAGCCGCCCGAAACGCAGCCCGGACAAATAATGCGTCTGAACAGGGAAACAAACCGGATTTCCGTTTGCGCTTCACATTCACTATTTGATTTAAGCGACATCAGCGAATCTTTCAGAGCGTTAAAACAGCGCGACGGCTATTCAAACAGCGCGGCGGCTTTTCAGGAGCTGGAAAAAGGCGCGACCCTGCATACCAGAGATGCCGTTTACTGGATGCCTCTGAAATGGTCGGGTGACCCGACAAAAGCGAAGCGGGAGTAAAGCGGCTGCATAAAACCGCTTTTATTTTGTGCCGAAGCGGAAAAAAACGAAAAATTTTGTTTCAGCCTTCCGCGCTTAAAACCTTATTCCGGCAAAAACTCCGTCTTAAATATTATTCAAAACTTTAATCTGCCCGCGCCGGCGGCGCATCACACATTTTGCGTACAGCAATTTATTGATAAAAGCCGCCGAGTTGTCTATAATTACTCCGTTTCTGTTTCAATCAGTTTAAGCTTTTCAGATAATTAGGTTATAGTTCAGGAAAAAATAGCCACGCTTCCTGTAAAGAGAGGAAATCTTGCTCTTGCTGCATCATCTGTCGTTAAATCTTCCGCACCGCAAAAAATCAGTTCAGGCTTTCGCATTTTTAGCGTTCTTGCTCTTACTTTTTGTCCCGATGCTGTCGCCGAGAGCGGCTCCGGGCGAGCTCGACCCGACCTTCGCGGGCGGCGGGATGACGCCTTCGCTCGGCGCGAATTTTTTCAGCGCATCGAGCTTTGCCGTGCAGCCGGACGGCAAAATTATCGTCGGCGGCGTGTATTCGCTTTCGACCGAGGAGCCGTTTGCCAACGCGCAGTTTGCGCTCGTCCGTTATCTGCCGAGCGGGATTATCGATTTGAGCTTCGGCTCCAACGGTCGCGTCATTACGACGTTTACCGAATATCCGGCGACGGGAATGGCTCTGAACGATATTGCCGTTTTGCCCGACGGAAAAATCGTCGCGGTCGGTTCGGGCAGATTGGCTGCCGACACGCCGCATTTTACGCGGCTCAGCCTTTTCGTCGTGCGATACAACGCAGACGGCTCGCTCGATACGCCGTTCAGCAACTTCGGTAAATTCGTTTCTCACGCGGGCGGCATTCAAACGACGGGACAGGCGGTCGCGGTGCAGCCGGACGGGAAATTCGTGGTCGCCGGGTACGCGGGCGGCGCGATAAATTCGCACGTGCCGTATAAATTTATTTTGTTCAGATTCTCCGGCAACGGACCCGACCCGACTTTCGGCAGCAATGGAATGGTTTTGACCGAAGTGCAGCGAGGCAGCGTTCAGGCGTATTCGCTTGCCATTCAATCGAGCGGCAGAATAGTCGTCGGCGGCATCGCCACTCTCGAAACGGCTTTCGGAATGTGTCTGGCGCGTTACGACACGAGCGGAAATCTCGATTCGAACAGCTTCGGCACCGGCGGATTTATCCTGGAAAACGGATTGAACGAAGCGCTCGATGTTCTGGTTCAGCCGGACGATAAGATTGTCGCCGTCAGCTCGGTAAATTTCAGCAACGGCAGAGACGCAGCCGTTTTGCGCTATCATCCGAGCGGCACGACGGACGCGGGCTTCGGGACGGACGGGAAAGTTATCACGCCCGTCACGGGTTTTTCCGACGTAGCGACGGCGGGCGGGCTGCAGGCGGACGGCAAAATCGTCGTCGCGGGCTACAGCTACAACTATCATATGGCTTCGAATTTTAACTCTTCGCTCCTGAGATATAACTCGAACGGCTCGATTGACCCGACTTTCGGCGGCGACGGCATTATCACCGCGCCGGCGGGTTTTTCGCTTTACGACACGAAAGTTCTGCCCGACGGGAAGATTCTCGCGGTCAGCGGCGTCAGCACAGCCGGCGCAAATACGGGTTTCAGATTGATGCGCTATCTGGGCGACGGCGCGTTTGCGCCGCGCGCGACGAACTTCGATTTCGACGGCGACGGCTGGGCGGATTTTGCCGTCTCGCGCAATATCGACGGCGTTCGTCTGAACTGGTATATCTCCGAAAATCCTTCGAACACGGTTTTTATCGACACCGAATGGGGATTGTTAAGCGATAAGCTCGTGCCCGCCGATTACGACGGCGACCGCAAAGCAGACCTCGCCGTCTGGCGACCGTCGGAAGGGAATTGGTATATCGTGCAAAGCTCGAACAGCCAAATTCTGACCGGGCATTTCGGCGAGCCGGGCGACATACCGGTTCCGGCGGATTATGACGGCGACGGCAAAGCCGACACAGCCGTTTACAGGTTCGGCACGTGGTTTATTTTAAACAGCACCGACAACAGCCTGCGCTACGAGCATTTCGGCATCGAATTCGACAAGCCGATAATCGGCGATTTCGACGGCGACGGCAAAAGCGATTTAACGGTTTATCGCCAAGGCGTCTGGTATCAGATGAGGAGCACGCTGGGTTTTTACAGCGAGC
>DATHBC010000286.1:0-8486 GCA_035296345.1 Pyrinomonadaceae bacterium
GACATTGCAAGTGAAGCGAAATCACCTGCGATGCCGGTCTTTATATTTGCAATATTGGTCAAGTCACCTGCGATGTTGGTCAATTACCCTTTGGGGTTAGTCGATTACCCTGTAAGGTTAGTCAATTACCCTGCAAGGTTGGTCAATTACCCTTGAGGTAAATTGCAATTTACCTCAAGGGTTAGTCAATTCACTTGCAAAGTTAATCAATATACCCGCAAGTATATTGACTAACCTCATAAGTGAATTGACTAACCTTGCAGGTAATGTAACCAATGTGAAACGGCTGAAGACATCTTTTGCAAAAGAAAAGCGCAGAGCCGAAAAGACCAGAGACATAAATCGAAGGATTAACCGCAACGCCTTCTCTTTCCCTTCGCCTTTCGTCCTCAGCCTTTATCCTTTCAAAGTCGCGGCACGATTCTTGCGAAATTCGGCTCAAATAACGACTTTTTGTTTTATTTCAATACAAATTCATTACAAGGGAAAATATTTGTGTCCGAAAATAACAATAGATGGCTTTTAGGCGCAGCCCTCGGCGTCGGCGCTCTGACCGCGTTCACGTTGTTGAATAAAACCAGACGCCGATTCGATTTCGCCGGAAAAGTCGTCTTGATAACGGGCGGCGCGCGCGGCTTGGGTCTGGTGATGGCGCGCGAATTTGCCGCCGCAGGCGCGCGGCTGGCGATATGCGCGCGCGACGGCGCGGAGCTGGCGCGGGCGCGCGTGGAATTGCAGGCGGCGGGCGCGGAAGTTTTCGACGTTATCTGCGACGTGCGCGAGCAGAGCCAGGTCAATCAAATGATTGAAGACGTCGGCACGCGCTTCGGGCAGATTGACGTTCTTGTAAACAACGCCGGAGTCATACAGGTCGGACCGCTGGAAGTGCAGACGCAGGAAGATTTCGAAAACGCGATGGCGATTCATTTCTGGGCTCCGTTTTACACGATGCAGGCTGTCCTGCCGCAGATGAAGCGGCGCGGCGAGGGACGCATCGTCAACATCGCTTCCATCGGCGCGAAAGTCGCCGTTCCGCACCTCGCGCCGTACTGCGCCAGCAAATTCGCGCTTTACGGGCTGTCGCAAGCCCTGCGCGGCGAGCTTTATAAAGACAATATTTTCGTGACGACCGTGTGCCCCGGCTTGATGCGCACGGGCAGCCACATCAACGCGATTTTTAAAGGCAAAAAGGAAATCGAGTTTGCGCTTTTCAGTTTGATGGACGCGCTGCCGCTGACTTCAATCAGCGCCGAGCGCGCGGCGCGGCAGATTCTCGATGCCTGCCGCGACGGCGACGCCGAATTGATTATCACGGTGCAGGCGAAGCTGGCGGCGAAAGCGCGCGCGCTGTTTCCCGAAACAATCGCGCAGATAATGGGCATCGTCAATCAGCTCCTGCCGGCGGCGGGCGGCATCGGGACGCGCCGCGCGCTCGGCAGGGAAAGCACGTCTTTCGCTTCCCCTTCGATTTTAACCGCGCTCGCGGACAAGGCTTCCGTCCGAAACAACGAGCTCGAATCCGGTAAATTTTTAGCTTAATTCAGACAAGGAAAGAGGTAATTTATGAACAGCAGCAGCAGCAGCAGCAAAAACGAATCGACGGTCGACTTTTTAACGAACCTGGAAACGAACGTCGGCACGCCCGAACGGGTTTTGTCTTCAATCGGCGGCGGCGCGCTATTGGCTTACGGCATCAAGCGCGGCGGCTTGCTCGGCATCTTGTTTTCGGTGGTCGGCGGCGGTCTCGCCCTGCGCGGCGTCACAGGGCATTGCCATATGTACTCCTCGGTCGGCATCGACACGAGCGCAGCCGAAAAAGGCGACAACGCTTCGCCGTATCACAAAGGGTTTCTGGCGAGCAAAATCCACGTCAAACATTCGGTGACGATTAATAAATCGCCCGCCGAACTGTATCAGTTCTGGCACAATTTCGAAAATCTCCCGCAGTTTATGACGCATCTCGAATCCGTCACGATTCTGGACGAAAAACGCTCGCGCTGGAAAGCGAAAGCGCCGCTCGGAACTTCCGTGGAATGGGACGCCGAAGTGACCAGCGACGTCGAAAACGAGCGCATCGGCTGGGTGTCGGTCGAAGGCTCGCAGATTCCGAATTCCGGCGTCGTCGAATTTCGCCCGACCTCGAATCGCGGCACGGAGCTGCGCGTCGTTTTGACGTATGAACCGCCCGCCGGAGAATTGGGCGCGCTGGTCGCGAAGCTTTTCGGCGAAGAGCCGCAGCAGCAGGTGCGCGAGGATTTGCGCCGTTTCAAACAGTTGATGGAATCCGGCACGATTATGACCGTCGACGGTCAAACGTCCGGCAGGCTGAAAGATTCCGCGCAGGCGGAAACGAAATCGCAAACCGCGTCGGCTTAAATTTTTTTTCACCACAAAGACACAGGGAACACAAAGATTTTTGAAATTTTCTTAGTGTCCTTTGTGTCTTTGCGGTGAGTATCTTTTTATGAACGAGGGAGAAAATAAATGAAAGCAGTTTGTTGGTTTGGAAAACACGACGTGCGCGTCGAAAACGTGCCCGACCCGCAGATTTTGAACTCGCGCGACGCGATTCTGAAGATTACGACGACCGCGATTTGCGGCTCGGATTTGCATCTCTACAACGGTTATATTCCGACGATGCAGGCGGGCGACATTCTCGGACACGAGTTTATGGGCGAGGTCGTCGAGGTCGGCAAAGACGTGACGAATCTGCAAAAAGGCGACCGCGTGGTGATTCCGTTTACGATTGCCTGCGGCAGTTGTTTTTTCTGCGACCGCGAATTGTGGTCGTGCTGCGACAACTCGAATCCGAACGCCGCGATTGCCGAAACTCTCTACGGTTTTTCCGGTTCGGGATTGTTCGGCTACTCGCACATGCTCGGCGGTTTCGCGGGCGGGCAAGCCGAGTACGTGCGCGTGCCGTTTGCCGACACGGGCGCGCTGAAAGTTCCCGATTCTTTAACGGACGAGCAGGTTCTTTTCCTGTCGGACATTTTCCCGACCGGCTACATGGCGGCGGAAAACTGCGATATTAAAGAAGGCGACACGGTTGCCGTCTGGGGCGCGGGTCCGGTCGGGCAATTCGCGGTGAGAAGCGCGTTTCTGCTCGGCGCGGAACAGGTCGTCGCGATTGACCATTACGCCGACCGCCTGACGTTGGCGGCGGAAGGCGGCGCGCGGACGATTAATTTCGACGACGAAGACGTTTTCGAAAAATTAAAAGATATGACCGGCGGGCGCGGTCCCGATTCGTGCATCGACGCGGTCGGCTTGGAAGCGCACGGCGTCGCGCCCGACGCCCTGCTCGATTACGTAAAGGCGAAATTGTTTCTCGCCACCGACCGACCGCACGCGCTGCGGCAGGCGATTCACTGCTGCCGCAAAGGCGGAACGATTTCCGTGCCCGGCGTTTACGGCGGATTTCTGGATAAATTCAATTTCGGCGCGGCTTTCGGCAAGGGACTGACGTTCAAGATGGGACAGACGCACATGCACAAATATATGCCGAAACTGCTCGCGCTGGTCGAAGAAGGCAAAATCGACCCGACCTTCGTCATCTCGCACCGCCTGAAATTAGACGACGCGCCGAGGGCTTACGACGAATTTAACAAAGAGAAGAATCAATGGCGCAAAGTCGTGCTGAAACCTCAATAAATCGAAGATTCAGGATTCAGGATTCAAGATTCAGGATTGGAAATCGAATTAATCCTGAATCTTGAAATCCTAAATCCTGAATCTTGAATCCTAAATCTTGAATCCTAAATCTTGAATCTTGAATCCTGAATCCTAAATCTTGAATTACATTAAGCTTGTTGTACGGCAGCCGTTAATTTCGCCAGCGAATCTTTCGCGTCGCCGTAGAGCATTCCCGTATTTTGTTTGAAAAACAACGGATTTTCTATTCCCGAAAAGCCTCTTCCCTGCCCTCGTTTCAGGACGACGACCTGCGCGGCGCGGTCGACTTCGATTATCGGCATTCCGGCAATCGCGCTTTTCGGGTTGTCGCGCGCGTCCGGGTTGACCGTATCGTTTGCCCCGACGACGACCGCAACGTCGGTGGCGGGCATTTCGGGATTGATTTGTTCCAGCTCGTAAAGCAGCGAATACGGCACGTTCGCTTCGGCTAAAAGCACGTTCATATGTCCGGGCATTCTGCCGGCGACCGGGTGAATCGCGTATTTGACCGAAACGCCGCGCGCTTCGAGCGTGTCAGCCAGTTCGCGCAGGGCGTGCTGCGCCTGCGCCGTCGCCATGCCGTAGCCGGGCACGAAAACCACCTGCCGCGCGTAAGCCATCTGCGTCGCCACGTCTTCGAGCGAAATCTCGCGCATCGAGCCTTCGACCTCGGACGTTTCAGTCGCGCCCGCGCCGAACGCGCCGAACAAAACGTTGGTTATCGAACGGTTCATCGCGCGGCACATCAGAATCGAAAGAATAAAACCGGAAAAGCCGTCGAGTGTGCCCGCGATAATCAAAACCTTGTTGTTCAGCGCAAAGCCGGTCGCCGCCGAAGCCAAGCCCGCGTAAGAATTCATCAGCGACATGACGACCGGCATATCCGCCGCGCCAATCGGCATCACCAGCAGCACGCCGAACAAAAACGCCAGCGCGACCATCACGTAAAAAAGCGCGCCGACCGGAAAAAAAATCAGGTAAACGAAAATGGCGAACGCCGCCAGAAACAGGAAAATATTGACGACGTTCTGCCCCTTGTAAGTCAGCGGCGTGCCGCGCATCAAGCCCTGCAATTTGGCGAAAGCTATCAGGCTGCCCGTGACCGTGATGCCGCCGAACAAAACTTCGAAACCAATCGCCGTCATTTTAAACGAGCTTAAATCGCCGCCGCTGTGACGATAAAATTCCGCGATGCCGACAATGGTCGCCGCCAGCGCGCCGAAAGCGTGCGACAGCGCCGTCCGCTGCGGCATCGCCGTCATCGGCATCCAGACCGACATCGCCGCGCCGATTAAAGAGCCGATGACCAGACCGACGATAATCCATTCGTAAGAAACGATTTCGCGATGCAAAAGCGTCCCCGTAATCGCCGCCAGCATCCCGAAAGCCGCCGCGTTCATCCCGCGCCGCGCCGTCGCCGGGTGACTCATCGCCTTCAAGCCGTATATAAACAAAACGGACGCGACCAGATAGGTAATCTCGATTAAATACGGAATCTGCATAACCGTTAATGAAAAATTTCAGCTTTTAACCGCATCAAACAAGCGAAAAAACGAATTTTAATGCTTAATAAACTCGATTCAATAAACCTTAAACTCGATTCAAGGTTCACTGAATCGAATTTAAGGTTCATTGAATTCGATTCAATGATAGTTAAATTCGATTCAATGATAGTTAAATTCGATTCAATGATAGTTAAATTCGATTCAAGGTTCACGAAATTCGATTCAAGGTTCACGAAATTCGATTTAATGAACATAAAACTCGATTCAATGAACCTTAAATTCGATTCAAGGTTTATAAAACTCGATTTAATGAACATAAAACTCGATTCAAGGTTGATGAAACTTGATTTCCGGTTCACGATACTTGATTTACGGTTCACGAAATCAAGTTCTGTGAACTGTAAATCAGATTTCACTTCAGGAAAATTTGATTTCGTTTCAATGAAACTTGATTTCGCTTCGAGAAAACTCGATTTCGCTTCAATGAAATCGAGTTTTGTTTATCGTTTCTTTCCGGTTTTTTCCTGAAACATCCGCAGCATTCTATCGGTTATCATAAAACCGCCGACGACGTTAATCGTCGCGGAAATAACGGCGACGACGCCCAGGATTGTGCTGACGTTATCGTGATGCGAGCCAGCCAGCACAATCGAGCCGACCAGCGAAATGCCCGAAATCGCGTTCGTCGCCGACATCAAAGGCGTGTGCAAAAGCGGCGGCACTTTCGAGATAACCAGATAACCCAAAAACGCCGCCAGCACGAAGACGTAAATCAGACCGATGATGGTTTCAGTATTCATAATTTTAGAGTTTCTGGTTTCTGGTTTCTGGTTTCTGGTCAGGCAATCATCAACGTCTTAACCAGAAACCAGAAACTAGAAACCAGAAACTATTTGCCTGATTCTCTCGCTGCGAATCTCGCCCTGATGCACGATGCAGCAGCCGCTGAGAATATCGTCGGCGAAATCCAGATTCAGCGCGCCGTTTTTCGCCAGCAGATTGCAGAGCGCGGTGACGTTGCGCGAAAAAAGCTGGCTGGCGTGGACGGGAATCGTCGCGGGCAGATTCGTCGGGGCGTAGATTAAAACGCCGTCGTGATTGACGGTTTCGTTCGGCGCGGAAAGCTCGCAGTTGCCGCCGTTCGCGCCCGCCAGATCGACAATCGCCGAGCCGCGTTTCATCGCTTCGACCGCCGCTCTGGTAATCAAAAGCGGCGCGCGCCTGCCGGGAACCTGCGCGGTCGTGATGATGCAGTCGGCATTTGCCGCCGCGCGCGTCAAAAGCTCGCGGGCTTTTTCCATCACGTCCGCGCCGACTTCTTTGGCGTAACCGCCTTCGCCTTCGGCGTTGATGTTTTCGAGTTCGAGAAATTTCGCGCCGAGCGAGCGCACCGCTTCGCCGGCAGCCGCGCGAATGTCAAAGCCTTCGACGACCGCGCCCAAACGCCGCGCCGTCGCAATCGCCTGCAAACCGGCGACGCCCGCGCCGACGACCAGCACGCGCGCGGGCGGAATCGTGCCCGCCGCCGTCGTCAGCATCGGAAACATTCGCGGCAGCTTTTCGGTCGCTAAGAGAACGGCTTTGTAACCGGCAATCGTCGCCATCGAAGACAGAACGTCCATCGCCTGCGCCCTCGTCGTGCGCGGAACCATTTCCAGCGAAATCGCCGTCAGATTTTTGTCGATAAACGCCTGCAATTTTTCCGGCTCGTCCAGCGGGCGCAGCAGCGCGATGACGATTGCGCCGGTTTTCAATTTTGCCAGAACCTCGTCGGCGGGGCGATTTACGGCGAGCAGAACATCGGCTTGCGGCGGCAATTCTTCGCGATTGGCTGAAACTTTTGCTCCGGCTTGCCGATAATCGGCGTCGCTTGCGCCGGCAGACAAACCCGCGCCCGTCTCGACCGAAACTTCGTTTCCCGCCGCGACGAGTTTTTTGACCGATTCGGGAACCAGCGCGACGCGCATTTCATCCGCCGCCGATTCTTTCAGAACAACGATTTGCATAGCGAAAGTGTTTTCGCTTCATATATTGTGGCAAAACGGGCAAAAATACAATATTTTTTTTAAACGACGGGCAGAACGAAAGAAAATTTACGAATAAAAAATTTCCGGCAAGCGGCTTAAGCGGCGCTCGCCAGAACCCGGTCAAATTCACGCCGGATTTTCTGCTCGTAAGCGCGGGCTGCCGCTTTCGCGCCGGTTTCGTCGCCGGCTGGTTGAAAAACCGCGGCTAAACCGGCGAGATATTCCGAGTTTTCGTTTTGGAAACCGAGCCCGCCGCGCCCGATCCACTGCGAGACGTTAGTCCGGCGACGCAGATAATCTTCCAGATTCCAGCACATCTCTTTTTCGGCGCACCAGCGCGCGGACGGAATTTTTTCGTCCAGTCCCGGAAAACTTTTCAATTCCGGCGACGGTGGCGATTGGTCGAATGCCGTAGAATTTGGGCTCTTAACCTTCGACGGCGGGCAATCGCGCAAAAGAGCGGCGACCGATTCCGCCAGCAGTATCGAGCTGGTTAATTTGCCGCCGTAGACGCTAATCCACGGTCGCGCGCCGTCGCGATGGACGCGATATTCGCGCGGAACGCCCGCCGTGTGCCGCGTTTCGGAGAAAGAACGATTGACGACTATAGGTCTGACGCCGCATCTGAGCGAGACGATTTCTTCGATTGAAACCGGGCGGGCGAGATGACGGTTTAATTGGCGGAGCAGAAAACGAACGTCTTCCGGCTCGACCGAAAAACCTTCTTTCGCATCGGCGACGCGCGTTTCGGTCGGTCCCCAGAGCGCAACCGGTCCCCACGGAATCAGCGCCAGGCAGCCGTCGCGCTCTCTGGTTTCAATCATCAGAGATGAAAAATGCCCGGGCGGACGCTTGATGCCGATAAATACGCCTTTGCCGAAAGCGTGCTTGTACGGCGATTCGATATTCAAGCGCCGGTTCAGGCAATCGGTCCACGTTCCGGCGGCGTTGACAATCCATTTGGCGGTCGCCGTCGTTTCCGCCTGCAAAATCGAATCGGCGATTTCCAGACGCCACTCGCGGGCGGCGCGGTCATAATGCGCGTTTTGAAAATTGCAGTAGTTTAGCGCAACCTGCTCGTCTTGCTGAAACGGTCGGGGCAAAACCCATTCGAGCACGAATCTGGCATCGGACGGCGCAACCGACGCTTCTTCGTATTCGAGCGAATACGGGAATCTTTCGCGATTTAAAAAATCCAGCTCGGCAAAATCCTTGCGGCAGCGCGGGCGGCGGCGGCGCGCCGCGCCTAAAAGCCAGTAGGAATAAAGCGCCGCGTAAG
>DATHBC010000287.1:0-4048 GCA_035296345.1 Pyrinomonadaceae bacterium
TATATATTCAGAGCCGTGGCGAGAAAGCCGTTCAGGATTTCGGGCTTTACCGTCTGATTGTGCACGTAGACGAACAGGTAATTGCCGCCGCCGTCGACGCGGATGTTCGGCAAATTTTCGAAAAAGCTCAGGGCTTGCGGGTGAAAGATGCCGCGGATCGGCATCTCGTCGCGCCCGGTCAGCTTAAATCGTTTGGAAAACGCCGGATGCGTGTGGAAATCAATGTCGTTGTAGCCGAACATCTCGCCGATAAAGCTCAAAAACGATTCGGGATAAAGCGCGAAAAACGGTATCCGCAGACGCGGCGTGTTAAAGGCGACGACCGTCTGCGTATACGTCTGCTGATTTTTTCCGCTTCCGACGGTGTATGCATAATCGAAAACATATGCCGCGCCGCCGTCGTGCTGCCTGTGCATCAGGGCGATGAGGTCTCGACGCCCGCGATTAAAAATCGCGTAGGCATCCGGGTTCTGAAACGACGTCTGCACCGTCGCGTTCGGCACGAACGTCCAGCCGTTCTGCGCCGCGAAAACCTGCAAAGCGTGTATTCGCTTTTGCCTCATTTTACGAGCGACAATGAAAATCACCACGACCAGGGCGACAAAAAAACCGATAAACAGAAGCACCATAAATATGCCCACGAAAGCATTGGAGTCACTGCTGCCGCTGCGCCGGGAGCTTTGTAAAAACAGAAAAAATAAAGAAACGAAGGAGAAAAGATTCATATTTTTTTTGCTGAAGGCGGGCTTAATATAAGATACGCATATGCAGGCATTTTGAGCCGGTTGCCCGCAAACTTTGTAGAATCTACCACACTAGATATTTAATAACCTAGCCGCCCGGCGCAGCGGATAGCTTTTTTATTGACACAATCTTTCGAAAGGTATAACTTACACTTGAACGAGTCCCGCAGCATCATTTTTTATAACCGCAGAAAATTTCCTAATCGGATAGAAGCGGAAGGAGAACCTGACCTATGTTTAAGCCGAGCTTCAAAGAAGTCGTTTTGCTGTTTTTCGTAATTTTACTCTTTGCCGGGCAGATTTTCGCGCGGACGGCGGGCGCGCTCGACAATTCTTTCGGCGCGGGCGGCATTGCCATTTTTAATATCGGAAACGGCGGCATTGCCGATATGGTCGTGCAGCCGGACGGAAAAATTCTCGTCGCCGGCAACGGCGACCCGAACACTTTCGTCATTATCCGCTTTAACGCGGACGGCTCGCCCGACACTTCCTTCGGCATGAACGGAAAAGTCACCACGGAAATTTTCGCCCAGGATAATCTGGGAAGCTCGATTAGCGGGCTGGCGCTGCAGCCGGACGGGAAAATCATCGCCGCCGGACGCGGAACGCACGGTAGATTCGTTCCGATAGGCTCGCCGATTTTCACCGAAATCGCGGTCGTGCGCTATAACCCGGACGGCTCGCTCGATTCGTCGTTTGACGCGGACGGCAAGTTTACGACTTTAGTCAACGGCGGTTCGGCGCAAGCCGAAGCGGTGGAAATACAGCCGGACGGGAAAATCGTTCTCGCGGCGTGGAACTCCGGCGACCAGACTAATTTTATCGCGGTCAGGCTCAACCCGAACGGCGCGCTCGATACGACCTTCGACGGCGACGGCATGTCGGCAACGAATTTCGGCTTGGGCACGCGCCCGCAGGATTTGAAAATTCAGCCGGACGGGAAAATTGTCATGGCGGGTTATTTTCAGACGGATATTGCTCCGGTCGGGCGCATTCTGTTTGCCGTCGCGCGTTTTAACCCGAACGGTTCGCTCGACACGAGCTTTGACGGCGACGGCAAAGCGTCGGCGGACATCGGCAGCATCGCCAGAGCTTCCAGCGTGGCGCTGCAGCCGGACGGAAAAATAGTTCTCGCCGGAACAGCGCAGGAAAATTCCGACAGCCCGGTCAGTTTCGGTCTGGTGCGGATGAATCCGAACGGCTCGCTCGACAATTCGTTTGACGGCGACGGCAGAGTGACCACGATATTCAGCATCGGGCAATCGGGCGCGCGCGACGTCGCCGTGCAGGCTGACGGGCGCATCGTGGCGGTCGGCACGACGACCGCGCCTTCGCCTTCGTTCGTGTCCCACTTTGCCGTCGCGCGTTATCTGCCGGACGGCTCGCTCGACCCGACTTTCGACCAGGACGGGCGCGTGACGACGCTGCTTTTCGGCGGAGCCAACGCCGTGGCTGTGGCTTTTCAGAGCGACGGTAAAATCCTCGTCGCCGGTAATACCAGCTCGAACGGAATTCAGGCGATGGTCGCCCGATATATTGCCAGAGCCGACACGCATTTCGATTTCGACGGCGACGCGAAAGCAGACATTTCCCTGTTTCGCCCGGCGGACGGCACGTGGTATATGCTGCGCAGCCAAGCCGGATTTACCGCGCACCAATTCGGCATTTCCACCGATAAAATAGCTCCCGCCGATTACGACGCCGACGGCAAAACCGACCTCGCCGTCTTCCGCGACGGCAACTGGTATCGCGTGAACAGCTCGAATAACACTTTTTCGGGCGCGCAATTCGGCGCGGCGGGCGACTTGCCCGTGCCCGGCGATTTCGACGGCGACGGGCGCGCGGATTTGGCTGTTTTTCGCCCGTCAAACGGAACGTGGTATCGTATCACGAGCTTCAACGGGCAATTTGCGGCGACGCAATTCGGAGCGAGCGGCGATAAACCGCAGGTTGCCGATTTCGACGGCGACGGCAAAACCGATTTGAGCGTTTTTCGCCCGTCCGACGGCAATTGGTATATCGTGCACAGCTCAAACAATTCATTTTCGGGCTTTCATTTCGGCGCGGCGGAAGACGTGCCGACGCCGGCTGATTTCGACGGCGATGGCAGAACAGACCCGGCGGTTTATCGCCCGGCGGCTCGCTCCTGGTATTGGCTGAACAGCAGCAATAATTCCTTTGCCGCGACCCAGTTCGGCGTGGCGGAAGACAAGCCTGCGGCGGCTGACTTCGACGGCGACGGGCGAGCCGATATTGCCGTCTTTCGACCGTCCAGCGGTACGTGGTATTTACTGCGCTCGACCGCAGGATTTACCGGCGTGCAGTTCGGAGCCGGCGGCGACGTTCCGACAATGGCGGCTTTCGGTCGGTGACGAATATTTTCAGTAATTTCCGAAATACGCTTTTGCGCCGCCGATGCCGGGAAAATAAATTAGAAATTTCAGATTACATATTCTGAAATCTGAAATTTCCAATTTCAACTATAATAGGCGAAAAGCTTTGCTCTTTAACCGGAAGCGAAGCTTTTTTATTTATCAAAACTTCCTGACTGAAAAATCCGTCAATGCGTTTACTGAAAAATCCGTGAATGCGTTTGTGGATTGGATTTTGAATCTGCCCGTTTGATTTTCTGCCGCGGCTCGAAAATGGCTTGATTTGGAATAGCTTCACAAACTTCAATGACTTGCGATTTTTTTGAGGCTCGTGTCTTTTCCCTTCCGGTTTCTGCACTGTTATTGAGTTGGAGCTAAAACTTCAAAAATCAAAAAACCATAATACTGAAACGTAATAATAAATCGGATTTCCGTTTTTCGTAACGGCGAAGCTTGCTTAAACCAACGTTTTTTCTCAGAATTTGCGTGCTCCCATAAGAGGCGCATTAAAAAATGCGCTTCCGAAAGCCCGACCGACTGCCTGCCTCCTCGGCAAAAGTCAGTCGGGCTTTTTTTACTTTTTTCCGCCGCTTCACCAGCGACCTGAAAAAATCTCTCGCGGCTGCAAAATCATCGCCGCCGGTTTCACCGCTACTCCTGCTTCTTCGGGATATACAGACTTTCCGGTCGCCCGCTTTTCGCCGGACGGCAGCCCGGAAGCGCACATGCGGACGGTTTTTACGCCTTCTTAATATTTCGTCGCCGCGGACGCGGCGATTCAGCCGGACGGGAAAATCGTGGTCATCGGATATACGAATAATCCCAATCCTTCCATCAGCGAAAATGTTTTCGCCTTTGCGCGCTGCACGAATATAACGAACGATTGAATTTTCCCGAAAACGAACGAATAAAGAAACTAACGAATAAAGAAAG
>DATHBC010000288.1:0-5083 GCA_035296345.1 Pyrinomonadaceae bacterium
GAATGCAAAATGCCCGGAATAAGTTAGTAAATTTTAATTTTGAATTTTTCATTTTGCATTCTCCTTGCTCGTCTGATTCTGGTAATAAATCACGACGCGGTTTTTGTCGGTGAAGTATTTTTTCATCACGCGCCGCACGTCGGCGGCGGTCACGGCTTGCAGCTTCCGGATGTCGGAATTGACGGCTTTCGGGTCGCCCTCGTAGGCGACGGCGCGCTCGACGGCGATGGCTTTTCCGTCGTTGGTTTCCAGTTCCTGCACTTTGCGCGTAATCAATTGATTTTTCGCTTTTTCCAGTTCTTTGGCTGAGACGGGCGCGTTTTGAATTTTCTGCAATTCGGCGAGCAGAGATTTTTCCAGCGCCTCCGCCGTTTTGCCTTCCGAGGCAATCGCGTAAAAGTAGAGCAAGCCACGATCTACGCGGATGTCGCCTGTAAAGGAGGCTTCCTGCGCAATCTGCTGCCGGTAAACCAACTCCTGATACAGCCGCGAACTTTCGCCGCCCGACAAAATCAATTCGGCGACGCGCAGAGCCGGAACGTCCGCGCTGCGCGAAGGCGGAGCCAGATAGGTTATCGCGACCGCCGGAAAAGGAACGTTCGGCGCGCTCTGCATGTAGCGTTTTTCTTCCGTTCGCTCCGGCTCGATAGCCGTCACGCGCGGAATCGCGCCCGTCGGACGTTTGATTCTGCCGAAATATTTGTCCGTCCACGCGTCGAACTTCTGCTGGTCGAAATCGCCGACGACAATCAGATAAGCGTTGTCCGGGCGATAAAACATTTGATAAAACTCGCGCGCGTCGGCGGGCGTCGCCGCGCTCAGCTCGTCCAGATTGCCGATGCCGGGGCGTTTATACGGGTGCGTCGTATACGAAAGCTTTTCCAGATATTGACCGAAAAGCATCCCGTAAGGATTTGCCAGAATCCGCTGGCGAAATTCTTCTTTGACCACGTCGCGCTCGGAATTGAAGTTCTCGTCGTCGACGTTCAGGTTAATCATCCGGTCGGCTTCCGCCCAGAGCAGAGTTTCCAGATGATTCGACGGCACGACCTCGTAATAATTCGTAAAATCGTCCCACGTCGAAGCGTTGTTAAAACCGCCGACGTCTTCCGTTAACCTGTCCATTTTCTCGTTCGGCATGTTCTTCGTCGACTTGAACATCATATGCTCGAACATATGCGCAAAGCCCGAGCGCCCCTGCGGGTCGTCCTTCGAGCCGACGTTATACCAGACGTGGATGGCGACGGTCGGCGTGGTATTGTCGCGCACGCTGACCACCTTCAAGCCGTTTGCCAGAGTGCGCTCCCTGATGACGAGCGGCGCGATTTTCGTCTGCTGGGCAAAAGCCGCCTGGCTGAGCCCGAGAACGAAAACGAGCATGGTTAAAATTGCCGAGAGTTTTCGCATAAATTTTCCTTTTTTATAAAAAGTTCGAAGTGCCTACTGCCTGTTGATACGCAGAAAACCGCAAACAGGTTTTAGGATGCGGAAATTAACGTTCGGGATTACTGATTCAAGATTCAGGATTCAAGATTCAGGATTCAAGATTCAAGATTCAAGATTCAGGATTCAGGATTATTTGTTGAATTTCGAACCCTTTAATTCAGCTTGTCTTAGATACTTGCAGAAACCTCCTATTTGATTGCTCAAACTAAGTAAATTCTGCACTATAGTTTCAAATTGACTTGGCGAAATGTATTCCCTATCACTGGCAAAAATAAGTTGAGCGCGAACTTCTCCGCAAGAAGCTTTGGCAATTGACAAAAATTGAAGAAATTCCTTATTTCCATTTCTTTCAAAACCTTCTGCAATATTTGAAAAAATCGAAATCACAGCACGCCGGATTTGGTCGCGTAAAATATAATCCTGACGGAACTTGCCGACCGAAGTTATATCATAAACCTGATTAGCAACATCTTTCGCCAATTTCCAAATCTCCAAATCCTCAAATCTCTCAATTCGAGCCATAACCCCATCCTGAATCTTAAATCCTGAATCTTAAATCCTGAATCTTAAATCTTGAATCCTGAATCTTAAATCCTGAATCCTGAATCCTGAATCCTGAATCTTAAATCTTGAATCTTAAATCTTGAATCCTGAATCCCGAATCCCGAATCCCGAATCCTTACCGGTATTCGTAAAAACCTTTCCCGGTTTTGCGCCCGAGCCAGCCGGCATCGACCATTTTGACCAGCAGCGGGCACGGGCGATATTTCGGGTCGCCCAAGCCTTCGTGCATCACGCGCAGGATGGCGAGGCAGACGTCCAAGCCGATAAAATCCGCCAGCGTCAGCGGTCCCATCGGGTGATTCATGCCGAGCTTCATAATGCCGTCGATGCTTTCTTTCGTCGCGACGCCTTCGTAAAGCGCGAAAATCGCCTCGTTTATCATCGGCAGCAGGATTCGATTGGCGACAAAGCCCGGATAGTCCTGGCAATCGAGCGGCGTCTTGCCCATTTTTTCCGAAAGCTCGCGGACTTTTCCGTAAGTTTCGTCCGAGGTGGCGATGCCGCGAATGACTTCGACCAGCTTCATCAAAGGCACGGGATTCATAAAGTGCATTCCGATAACTTTGTCGGGTCTTTTGGTAACCGCGGCGATTTTCGTAATCGAAATCGAAGAGGTGTTCGAAGCTAAAATGCATTCGTCGCCGGTTATTTCGTCTAATCTTTCGAAAAGCTGTTTTTTAATCTCGAAGTTTTCCGTCGCGGCTTCGACGACCAGAAAACAATCTTTTAAATCTTCGAGATTGGTCGTGATTTTGATGCGACCGAGAATTTCGCCTTTCTGCTCGCCGGTCAGGGTTTCTTTTTTCACAAAGCGGTCGAGGCTTTTTTCAATCGCGCCCAGACCTCTCTGCACGAATTCGTCTTTAATATCGCACATCACGACGTCGAAGCCCGACGCCGCGGCAGTTTGCGCGATGCCGTTGCCCATCGTGCCCGCGCCGATAATTCCGATGATTTCACTCATTTTTTATAATTCCTCTGTTTTAAAAAAAGATTTTCTTAAAATTTCAACACAAAGCCGCAAAGCCGTCAAAAAGCGGTCAACGGTAAATCGTGAACTTTAAGTTTTGAATTTTGATTTTCGAGTGATAAATGAAAATGGTAAACGGAAGTACAAACTTATCACTTACCGTTTTCCGCCGGTCAGATTATCGTAAACTATTTTATGAGTGATTTAATGCTCAAGAAGGTAAGATATTTATGAAGTGACAAATGTAAGAATTGTCTCAAAAAGGGTCGTTTATGAGACTTTTTAAATCTCAAAAGAAAAACGGTGCCGGGTTAAAATCAAATATCCCTGAAATTTGTTTTTGCCGATTTAATTCTTCAATGTCACGTTGAGCATCAATTAAAAGATGTTCGCCCGCATTTGCCTGCCTCAAGTCTCTCAAGAGATAGGCGTAAACAAGATAACTTTTACCAACCTTAAAAGTGTAGGCGCACGAATCTATAAAATACTCTCCGTCTCCAATTTTATTAACATTATGAAGCTTTGAAAAAGTGATTTCACCTTATAACATTTGACGCAAAGGCGGTAATAAGGTTCATCATATTTTAATGAGAATCCGTCCTAAAAAAGGTCATTTGTGAGAAAGAATTTATCACTTTTTGATGTCCTGCAAATGGACGTTCCTGAAACCGAAAAGATATATTTCGCCGCTCAATATTTACCTCGTGTTCATAAATGTCATTGGCGTGTCGTCAAAGTAAAACGAACTGCCCCACGGGACGGCTTTAAATCCGTCTCGGCTTTGCTGGATGTAAAAATACTGTTGCGGTTGTTGTGTTCCGCTTTTTCGATAAACAGCCAAATCGGTCTTCCCGTCGCCGTCATAATCGCCCGGCACCGGTCGATCTCCGGGAAGTCCGTATCTGACGCTTTGGAACTGCCCGTCCGAGCTGCGAATCCATTTCCATCTGCCGTCGCCGAACTCGAAATTATCTCCGCCCCACAAAGCCATGTCCGTTTTTCCGTCACCGTCGTAGTCTCCCGGCACGATGATGTCTCCGCGCCAGTCGCCCATCGTGAAAACCTGCCAGTTGCCGCTCGCGCTCAGTTTGATGATAAATGTAATCGGCATCGGCGACATAGTATTGCCCTGAGTCCTTCTGACGGCTAAATCAGCCTTGCCGTCGCCGTCGTAATCGCCGTAAATAGGTAAATCTCCTAAACTGCGGCTGCCAAATCGTTCGATGCGGAAACTGCCGTCAGAACTATTGAGAATATACCAGGTATCGAAGCGCCAGACGCAGAAGTCAGTCTTCCCGTCGCCGTCGTAATCTTGCGGCATATGTCTATCATCTTCTCTAAATCCCCACTGAACTGCCCTGAACGTATTATTGCTGCTGTTGAGAATGTAGTAATACGCCCTTGGATCACTAAAACATCCGAATCCAGCGGTAATATCAGTCTTGTGATCACCGTCAAAGTCGCCGGGAAATCGCGAACTGCCGCAGTTTTGTTCATAAGAACTGCCCCAATCGGTGAAGAAAAAACCGTCTCGGCTTTTCAAAATATAAGTGCGGTTGTAGTTACCGCTATATCCTGGTTCGAATCCTCTATAAATCACTAAATCAGTTTTCCCGTCACCATCGTAGTCCCAAGGTGCGGCGAAAATAGTTATGGAGAGTGAAAATATCAAAAACAAACAGTGAAATACTTTTCTTTTCATAATAACACCTCGAAAAATTTAAAAGAGTGCAATGCGGCTATTCCTTCTAACCGCATTGCACTCTTTTTTTAGTTACGGATTTTCACCACAGTCAATCCCACCGTTTTTGAAACAGTCCAGAATGTTCATCGTCACCGTCTCCGCGTCCTGCCGGTACATCGTCGGATACCAGCCGCCGCCCGGCTCAACCCATGATTCACCGAGCGGAAACGGGTCGACGCCCCACGCCCAGTAATTCGTTCCGCCTGAAAAGACTCTGCCGCCGCTGTGCATTTTGTAATAAGCTGCTTGAAATGCGAGTGAAGCCGACGTGCGGTCGCCATTACTGATTCTTGATTGTCCCACCCTGTAATGTGTGCGGTTTGCCGGATAAGTGCTGAATATCTTCATCGGCTCGTAAC
>DATHBC010000289.1:0-3508 GCA_035296345.1 Pyrinomonadaceae bacterium
TTGGCGTTTCCCTTGTTCGTATTCGCGTTCGAAGAATTTCTGTTCGACGGCGGCGGCGAATTGTTGGCTTTCGAATTAGCCGCGACTTCCGCCGCGTCGCGATTTCGCAAAAGATACCACGCGCCGAAGCCGCCGCCGACCAGCAGGAGCGTCGCGAGCGCCGTCAAAACAACGACGAGACCCGTGCGGGATTTTTCCGTTTCGGTGTACCCGACGGGCGCGGCGGTCGGCGGGAATTGATTTTGCCCAGTGTTTACCGGCTGCCGCTGCGCCTGCGTCGGGCGGACGACGGTCGGCGCTTCGGTTTCCTTCCAGCCCGCGGTATCGGCAGCGACAGTCGGAGCTTCCGCAACAGGAGAAGCGTTCAGCAACACCGAGCCGTCCTGCAGGCAGAACTGCAACGTGTCGTCGGTATAAGTCGATTGGCAGCGCGGACAATGTTTCATAGCAATTCAAAAACGACGAGCGAAAAATGCAGGCTCAGAGCGTCGATTAATTTCTCGGAAGCGTCGAACGGTTTCTCGTCTTCCGCTTTACATTTTGCATTATCAAAGGCGCGGAATCCAGTTTTGTCCGCCGAAGGCGAAAGAAAATCGCTCTCGAATGCGGGCTGACGATTTCTCCGGCGGCAGCCGGAATATAAATTGAAGCGTCCATGCGGTCACGGAACTCTATCGCTTCGATTGTGTCCGCCGAGCTTTTTCATTTATACTTTTGCAGAAATTATTATTTATGGAAACCAGC
Organism: Pyrinomonadaceae bacterium; assembly: GCA_035296345.1. Taxonomy (GTDB): domain Bacteria; phylum Acidobacteriota; class Blastocatellia; order Pyrinomonadales; family Pyrinomonadaceae; genus JALZHR01. Next base: position 745 of record DATHBC010000289.1, read on the forward strand.
AATATGAAATTTAAAACCAGCCGGAAAATCGCCGCGCTCAGTCTTGTTATCACATTCGCGCTTTTAATTTTTTCCTGCGAGTCGCCGCAGGGCGGCAACGCGCAGACGCCGACCGAGGCTTACAAACAGCTCTATGCCGCGGTCAAAAGCAAAGACCCGGAAAAAATCAGGAAGATGATGTCGAAAGACACTCTGATTTTTGCCGAAGGAGCCGCCAAACAGCAAAATAAATCAATCGAGAGCATTCTGGAAAACGGCTTTTACGCCTCGACCTTTTCGGCGACTTTGCCGAAAATGCGCGACGAGCGCGTCAAAGACCAGTTCGGCGCGGTCGAAGTCTGGAACGAGAAAGAGCGCGTCTGGGAAGACGTGGCGTTTATAAAGGAAGAAGACGGCTGGAAAGTGGCGGTCGGCGACATTTTTAGAGGCACATACCAGATGCCCGCCCAACCGCAGACCATCCGCGAGCGCGAAGCCTCAAACACGGCGAACCCGAACAACGCGATGACGCAGGCGAACATCAACACCAACGTCAATATGAACGCAATCACCGTGACCAACGTCAAAACTCCGCCGCTGGCGACGAACAAAGACGCCGATGCCACGGGAGCCAGGAAAAAATGATTTCCGTCCCGCAGATTCTGGAAATTATTGCGCAATACAAAAAACACGGCTGGACTTTACGCCGTGTTTTGCTTTCTGACGAGCTGCGTGTGCACGCCTATAACGAACTGGTCGCTCTTTCCCAGACGAGCGGCACACCCATCGAGTTCGTCTCGTCGGCGGATGTCGCGGCGATTTGGTTTTCGCGACCGGCGAAAGCGGGCGAAGCGTGGGAGCTGCGGCATCTTTCGACCACGCCGTTTGCGCTGTTCGAAGTTTTCGACGCGGACGACGAGGAAGAAACCCGCGAGGAAGCGCGAAAAGAAATGGAAACCAGACTAAAGGCTGCCGTCATCAAATAAACGCGCTTTTCCCGAAAGTCGGGATTTGCGAAAAGACATTTACAAATTCTCATATTTGTTAGAAAATTAGACTGGTTGAAATGATGATTAAAGATTTTGGGGCGCGAGTCGAAAAAGCTTGGGAAGGCTTGCGACCCATGACAAAAAAAATGCTGGTTGGCGCAATCGAAGCCAACACCGCGAACTCAAACGCCGCTGCGAAACAAAAATTTTCCTACGACGCTCATGCCGATTGGGAACTTAGCCGGCTGCTCACTGCGCTGGACGAACAATCGAACGATGCGGAAATCCGCAAAGACGCCGCCAAGTCGCGCGAAATCAAACAGTTGGCGGAAACCTGCACGAGCGTCCTGCAGGCGCAGACCGAATCCGCCGAAGTTTTCGTACAGCTTGCCGAACGCGCGCTGAAACAAAACGACTATCGCAAAATCGACGTGCTGGCTGATATTCTGAGCCACCGGTTTTCGGTCGGCGAGATGTGCGAAATCGTTCGCCAGACGACCAACCCGGCGATTCGCGCGCTCGGCTTCGAGGCGCTCGCGCTCGTTCCCGTTTCGGCGCTGATGCAAATGGTCGACGACCCGGTTTATTTTGAAATCGTCCGCTGCGTGCTGGAACAACAGGCTTTTGAATACGAATCCGAAGAAGCCCGCCGCGTCCTCGAACAACTGGATTTCGAAGAGGTGAGCGGAGAGTAGAAAACGCAAAACGCAAAATGCAAAGTGAAAGGATTAATTTAATTCTGAATCTTTCTTCCTAATATTTTGCGCTTTGCATTTTGCGTTTTGCATTAATTACGTTTCGCATTAATTTACCAGCCTGCCGGAAAGCCAGAATTGACCGTTCAGATAGCCGCCGACGCTCGGTTCGGATGCTGCCGCATCGACCAGTTTCGGGTCGGCGACCACGTCGATTTCCCCGCCCAGAGTATCGACCAGAAACCAGTAAAATTTTTCGCCCGTCAGCTCGTTCGTCTTCAATTCGAATTCCCTGATTTCGCCCGTAAACACGCCGAAAGCGAGAGGCGTCTGCGTTTCGTCCGTCTGAAAATTAATCAGCCCGCTCGGAACGAATGATTTCGAGGCGAACGGCAAGCCTTCCGCTTTCTGGCTCTCGTAAAAATCCTGCTCGCCGGCGAAAAGCTGAAAATCGTTCGAGGCGAAAGCCGCGAGCTGCACGTCGCGGTTTTGCGGAAATTTCAGAGCGGCGTTCGTGCGAAAATCGGGCATGTCGAAAACGAACGGATATTCGCCCGATTCCGGGTTATTTTCTTCCGCCGGATTTGCCCACGCGTGAAACGCGCCGTCCAGCTCCGAAGCTTCCTTTTCAATCGCCTCGGTCAGACAAACCGTGCGGCGGCTTTTTCCTTCAAAATGCGGGTTAAAGCCGATAAGCTCCTGCGAGGCATTCGCCTGCAAATAAATCGCCGCGCCCGAAGCATCGGCAAATTTGTAATAAGCGCCGCGCGGGCACGGAATTTCGCTGACGCTTTCCAGAACTTTCATGATTACATCGTTCACTTCCTGCTCGCTGCGAACCGGAAAGCCGATGTCGGATAAATTGCTCATAATTTAATAAAAAAAGATTTAATCACCGGGGACACAGAGAACACAAAGAGAAATCGACCACGGGTGAACACGGATTAACGCGGATTCAAACAGGATTTACGGGATGCACAGGATAATTTAAAACTAATAACGTCGAAATTTCTTTTTATCCTGCCTATCAAGCCGCGAAGCCTGCTTCATCAAGTCGCGAAGCCTGCTTAAAATTTCCCTCCGTGTTCTCTGTGTTCTCTG
>DATHBC010000290.1:0-4494 GCA_035296345.1 Pyrinomonadaceae bacterium
ATCAGGTTCGGCACGTCGCCGGTCGGCGATACGACCGCCGCGACGATTAAAATCACGACAATCGCCAGACGCCAGCTTTTTATTAACAAATCCGCCGAAACCAATCCGATGCGCGCCAGAACGTAAGTTATCGCGGGCATCTGAAAAATAATTCCCATCGCCAGCATAATCAGCGTTATAAAATCGAAATAATCGGTCGCCCGCAGCATCAGGCGAAAATCCTCGCCGAGCCCGAGCAGATATTTGACCGCCGGCGGAAATAAAACATAATACGCGAAAGCCGCGCCGAGAACAAACGAAATCGTCGAAAGCCCGATAAACGGCGTTACATAACCGCGCTCGTGACGATAAAGCGCGGGCGATATAAACCCCCAAATCTGCCACAGCAGAAACGGGACGGAAAGCGCAATCGCCGCATAAAGCGAAACCGTCACATACAGCGTAAAAGGCTCGACGGCGGTCGTCACCATCATTCTTTCCTCCGCGCTTCTCGGCTGTGATGTCGTCGGCGCGTTGAAATCAACCGGAAGTCTTATTCCTTTCGGGATGATTGCGTTGCTGGTAAACAGCGGCTCGTCCGTAAACAGACCGAGTTTTCCGTCGGCGTCCCTGGTTACTTTAGCCTGCACGCTCGTGCCGGGCGAGACGACGCTGACGCCCAGCTTTGTCGATTTATCGAAAACGTAACGCCCGCCGTCGCCTTCGTTTAAAGCCGAAAGCGTCAAAACCTTCTCCGCTCCGGTTTGACCTTCGACAGGAATTTCCCTCTGCTGCGCGTGTCTGAGAGCTTCCTGAACCGGGACGGCGAGAAAATTATAAATTCTATCGGAAAAAAACCAGCAGAAAATGAATGCCGCGCCGACAAATAAAACGGCACGAATCAAGCGGCGGCGCAGCTCGTCTATATGTTCCAGAAAGGACATCTGCGCGCCTATTTGGTTTTCGGAGTTTTCGGTTTCGGAACTCATTAATTCAAATTATAACCAATCGTGCTTGTTTGTGGAGGAATCTGTTGCCGATGTCGTTGTTGCGGCGGCTGTCTCCGTTTTCACGGTTTCTTTTACTGTAGTTTCATTTACGCCAGAAGAAGGGATTTCATTTGCAGCCGCGAGATCGGAAAAATCCGCCTGGCTGATTTCCCTGACCTCGGGCGCGAGGATTTTGTTTTCGGTAATGGTTACGGTTTCGCTGTATTTAATTTCCGCCAGCACCGGATTTTCGCCGAGCGGGTCTTTTAAAAAAACTTTTTCAGATTCTTCGAGCGTTACTTCCCGCTCCCATGTGCTTCGGAATTCGTGTCCGGCGCGTTTAAATTCATTTATCGTTTTGCCAACCGTCTTTGCCATCTGCGGCAGTTTTCGCGGTCCGAAAACAATAAGAGCTATCAGGGCGATAAGCAATAATTCAGACGTTCCGATTGATTCTAAAATAAATAAATACAACTTCTTAAACCTCTCAAACCCTGCACAATAAATTTAGCAATTTAAATTCCCGATTAATACTCTACACCTTAGCATTTGCCGTAACTTGCTGTAAACAAAAAGTTTAGTTTACTTCTATCAGAAAATTGCCTGATGCTTCCACGTACCCGATAATCGCAGCATTTTCAACTTCATCAACCATTCGTTGCGCTTTTTCTGATTCCATGCTGATTAATAAACCGCCTGCCGTTTGCGGGTCAAACAAAGCACTCTGCATTTGCGGCGTAATGTTTTCCGCGAATCTGACGGTTTCGCCGACATATGCGCGGTTGTTTCTGTCGCCTCTTGTCAGCATCTTTTGATTGATAAGCTCAATCACGTCAGGCAGGAGCGGGACTTTTGCCGAATCAATTTTAAACGTTACCCGGCTCGCCTTCGCCATCTCAAAAGCGTGCCCGAGCAATCCGAAACCGGTTATATCCGTGCAGCCGTTTGCGCCGACCTGCTGCATAACATTAGATGCCTGCGCGGCAGACGTCGTCATTGTTTTTATCGCCTGCTCGATGGCTTTTTCCGAGGCTTTCTGAAATTTAACTCCCGTGCTGATTACTCCCGTACCTATCGGTTTTGTTAAAACCAGAGCATCACCGGCTTTCGCTCCCGAATTTTTTACAACTTTCTCCGGATGTATAATTCCGGTTACAGCATAACCGAATTTGATTTCCTGGTCATCGACCGAATGACCGCCAATGACGGCTACATTTTCAGAATTCATCATTCGCTGTCCGCCCAGCAAAATTTTCCCTAAAACTTCCCAGTCGCCCTTCTGCGGATAACAAACTATAGATAATGCGGAAATCGGTTTCCCGCCCATCGCATAAATATCATTGAGCGAGTTTATCGCCGTAATTTGCCCGTAAGTCTCAGGATCGTCGGCGATAGGTGTAAAAAAATCAACGGTTTGCACCAGAGCGAGAGAATCCGAAATTCGGAACACACCGGCGTCGTCGGACGTTTCGAATCCAACGATGACGTCCTTTGAAAAATCCTGTGATGGAAGCTGGCTCAAAACTTGAGCCAAATCGCCCGGCGCGAGTTTTGCCACTCAACCGGCGCAGGAAACCATTTCAGTTAATCTCTTATTCATTTCTATCCTTAATATTTATTGGTTTTTGACTAAAATCTGATAAATTCTGTCCAGTTCGGATTCGCTGTAATACTCTAATTCAATTTTTCCTCCCGTACCTTTCCCGTCCGGAATTATTCTGACCTGCGTCCCGAAATGTCGTCTAAGCTTTGTCTCTGCCGCTTTATGATTTGCGCTCTGTTTCACGCTAACTTCTTTAGTTGCAGTATTTCCCTGTACTTTCGATAGTCTTTTAATGGCTTTTTCGGCTTCCCTGACTGACAGCGAATATTCAACGATATTTCTTGCTATCAAGCGGCGCGTATCATTATCTTCAACCATTAATAATGCTCTACCATGCCCGGCAGTAATTTTTTCTTCTTCAACCAGCTTCTGAATATCATCGGGCAATTTCAACAATCTTAGAAATGTCGTAATAACAGTTCGGTTTTTGCCAATCCTATCTGCCAGCATCTCCTGCGTAAGCCCGACTGTGTCAATCAGCTTTTTGTATGCTCTTGCCTCTTCCATCGCATTTAGCTCTTGCCGCTGAATATTTTCGATCAGCGCTAATTCCAGTAATTTATCATCGCTAACATCCCGAACGACGGCAGGAATTTTGTGTAATCCAGCGCGTTGGGCAGCTCTCCATCGCCTTTCTCCAGCAACAATCTGGTATCTGCCGCCCAGTCTTCTAACCACTATTGGCTGCACTACCCCGTTCGAACGAATAGATTGCGCCAGTTCGTCCAGATTAGACTCTGTAAATCGCGTTCGCGGTTGTTCCGCATTAGGTTCTATTAAGTCTAAATCTAAATCAATAAATTCTTCATTTTCTTTCTTAGTCGCTTCTTCACCGAGCAAAGCACTCAGTCCTCTACCTAAAACCTTTCTGTTCATGACTTAATATCTCCTTTGCAAGTTGTAAATAACTCTCTGCGCCGCGTGAGCGAATATCATATAGAATTATGGGTTTTCCATAGCTCGGCGCTTCTGCCAGTCTCACGTTGCGCGGAATCACGGTTCTTAAAACCTGCTGCCCGTAAAAGTCGCGTAAATCTTTTGCTACCGCCGCCGAAAGATTCGTTCTCTCATCATACATCGTTAACAATAAGCCCTCTATAGTTAAATGAGGATTTAAACCGCGGCGGAGTCGGGCGAGTGTGTCAAACAACTCGGTTACTCCCTCTAAAGCAAAATATTCGCATTGAATCGGTACAAGCAATGAATCGGCAGCGGTTAATCCGTTGAGAGTTAATAATCCAAGCGATGGAGGGCAATCGATAATTATAAAGTCATAGTCATTTTTGATAGCCGCCAGTAATTCTTTAAGTCTAAATTCACGCTCGTCCATATCAACTAATTCCACCTCGGCTCCAGCGAGGTTCTTATCGGCTGGCAGTACTTTTAACAGAGGCAATTCGGTAGGCAAAATTATATTTTCTATATCTTCGTTGCCAACCAGAACGTGATAAAGCGTTTTTCGGCTCGGCGAGCGCATGATGCCGGAACCTGAAGTAGCATTACCTTGCGGGTCTGTATCAACTAGTAATACTTTCTTTTCTTCAACCGCTAATCCGGCGGCAAGATTTATTGACGTCGTTGTTTTACCAACCCCGCCTTTTTGATTAGCTACCGCAATAATTTTTCCCATTTAGACTCTCTTGATAAATATATGAAGTTAGTTTACATAAGTTATCATATAAACATTTGAAGTCCTAATTAAGCAAAAATGTGGAACGTGCTACGTTAGGTTTGTATGTAGCACGTTCCACATAATGAGAAGCCAATAAAAATTAACTATGTCTAGCCTGTTGATTATGAGCAGTAAGATAGACCAGCAAAGTCGAAATCGCCGCCGGCGTAAGCCCGTTAATTCTGCGTACATCGGCGAATGTTTGCGGTTTAGCTCTTTCCAAACGCTCTACCATCTCACGGGAAAGTCCG
>DATHBC010000291.1:0-7215 GCA_035296345.1 Pyrinomonadaceae bacterium
ACACGATGCAGTATGGCGACGCGAAGATTGCGCTCGCCGAAGAAGCGGTGCGGCTGGCTGATTTAAACGGCGATTTGAATTTACAGGTGACAGCCAGAAACGAGCTGATCAGCGCCGCCATTCACGGCGGAGAAAGCGAAAAAGCGATTGTCGCCTATTCGTGGTGTTTGAAAAAATACGACGAGAACCCGGAAAGCTTTAGCAATTATCTGCTTTTCTGGCAGTATAAATGGATACTAAACAACATCCATCATTTTCCGTCCGTTTCGCGCGAGCAGATAGATTCGATTTTCGCCGACGCCGTTCGCCGCTATCAGCAAAACGGCATTTCTCTGCGCCCGATTTACGGCGAGCGATGCGCGCTTGAGTTGTGTTCGGGAAATCCGGAAAAAGCCGCCCAGTATTATCACAAATGGCTGACCGAAAATCGCGATTTTTACGCCGATTGTCTGGCTTGCGAAACTAACCGGCAGGTGGAATATTTAGCCGTGTGCGGGCGCGACGAAGAAGCTCTGAAGGTGGCGGAACCGATTTTGAGCGGCGACCGCGTTTGTTCGGAAGTTCCTCATCTGACGCTCGGCAGCGTGCTTCTGCCGCTGCTGCGTCTGAATCAGGTCGAGACGGCTTCGGAATGTTTTACCAAAGGTTATAAACTGATTTCCGGCAACAAGGATTTTCTCGAGACGGTCGCCCAACAGATTGAGTTTCTGGCGCTTGTCGGGAAAACCAAAAGAGCCGCCCGCTTGTTCGAGAAACATTTCAACTGGGCTCTGGACACCAGGGATTTATATAACAAATTTCAATTTTATAAAGCCGTCTGTTTATTGCTTGACGCGGTGAAAGCGGAAAAAATCAAGCTTCTGCTGCCGAACGGCTGCAAAGAATTTCGCGAAGACGGCGTCTATGAAGTCAAAAAATTACGGCAAAGCTTTTTGCGGGAAGCCGAAGAGCTGGCGCGGCAATTCGATAAGCGAAACGGAAACAATTTCTTCAGCGAAAAACTACGGGCGAACGACGAATTAAAGAAAAAATTTGAATTTTTGCAATCGAAAACCGATTGAAAGAGCGTTGAAAATTATCCGTGAAAGCTCTCTAAAGATTTCGGAAGACTTCCTGAAAGCTTTAGAAAGCTTTCCCGGGACTTCGGAAAGGTTTCCCAAGACTTCCTGAAAGCGTTCCGAAAACTTTAGAAAGCTTTCCGAAAACTCAAGAAAGCGTTCCAAAAACTTTAGAAAGCTCTCCCAAGTCTTGAGTGTATATAGAAAAGTCCTCGGTGTATGTAAAAAAGTTCTCGGTGTATGTAAAAAAGCTTTCAGCGTATGCGAAAAAGTTTTCGGTGTATATGAAAAAAACTTTTTCGCGTACAAAAAAGTATAAAGAAACAGTGAATTATGATTGAGATTGTCATCCCGTATCGAAACCGCAGCATCGGCTCGATGAGCGTGCGCCGCGTTTTACCGTTTCCGAAGCGCCGCGCCGTCGGACCTTTCGTCTTTGTCGATGATTTCGGTCCGGTCGAAATCGTGCAGGGAAAATCGCTCGACGTTTTGCCGCACCCGCACATCGGTCTGGCGACCGTCACGTTTTTGTTCGGCGGAAAAATGACGCACCGCGACAGCATCGGCTCGGTGCAGGTCATCGAGCCGGGCGAGGTAAACTGGATGACAGCCGGCAGCGGCGTCGCGCATTCGGAAAGAGTTTCGGATTTGCCCGACGCGGCGGGCGAAAAGCTTCTCGGCGTGCAGACGTGGGTCGCTTTGCCCGAAAAACACGAGGAAACCGCGCCCGCCTTCGCGCATCACACGGCGGCGGAATTGCCCGAAACAGAAGCCGAAGGCGCGCGCGCGAAAATAATTTTAGGCGAGATTTTCGGCGCGAAATCGCCGGTCGAAACCTTGTCCGACCCGGTTTACGCCGAATGTTTTTTGCGGCGTAAAGCCGCGCTGTCGCTTCCCGCCGACATCGAAGAACGCAGCGTTTATCTTTTATCCGGCGCGCTTCTCATTAACGGGCAAAGATTTGAAACCGGCACGATGATTGTTTTTCAAGCCGGAAAAGAAGCGATTATCGAAGCCGACACGGACGCGCGTTTTATGATAATCGGCGGCGCGCGCCTCGAAAAACCGCGCCACATGTGGTGGAATTTCGTCTCGTCCTCGCCCGACCGCATCGAAGCCGCAAAAGAAGACTGGCGAAAAGGGAATTTCCCGATGATTCCGGGCGAAACCGAATTCATCCCGCTGCCGGAAAACAACTACCCGAAACCGATTCCGCAGCCGCTCTAAAACGCAGCTTAAAATTTAATTAAGAGCTAATAACGGACAAGAAATCAAGGATTTATTGAATTTATTCTACCTTAAATTTTTCAAAACTATCTTCAATAAATTTTTTATGATGATTTACACCAAAAGTTACTAAATCCGTAATTTCCTTTTCCGTTAAAGGCTGTGAGTAAGGTTTCTCTATAGGTTCTTTTATATTATTAAAATCTGAATGAACATGGAATTGAGTAAGTTTAATTTCGTATGTTGTTAAACCGAATAATACCTCAACTGGCGAATCAAAATTTATTTCGCTTTCATTAACTGCTTTCAAAGCTTTAAATTTATAAATAATCAAAAAGTGTCTCGTGTTATCATCAATATTCTGGTGAAAGATTTCTTTAATTTCGTTTAAAGTAATTGCCTTCAATTTGAAAGCTCGGCTTAAATCAATCACTAAAAAAACTTCAGATTCTAAATAAAATCTTTTAAATTTATCTGAAACTTCAAGAAATCTTTGTATTAAATGACTTAATTGATGATTAAAAAAATCATATAAAAGTTCTCTATTTCTCGTTATTCTTCCACTTTCTTGAACATTTAATTTTTTCTCTAAAAGGAGAAGTTCTTTATCTAAATCATCTGGCTCTTCAATGCTTTCGCCTTTTGCGCCTCTAATCATTATTTCAAGCGAACGAATAAGGTTTTGCATGATGTATTCGATAAACGGTTGAAGTTCACCTACGTCGGCAAGGCGTAAAACAGCGTAATAATTTTCTTTATCTTCGGTTTTGATAATCACGGGCGGATAGCCGAACTGCATCAGGATGAAGTTCATTAAGATTCGCGCGACTCTGCCGTTGCCGTCGTCGAATGGATGAATGCGAATGAATCTGTAATGAAAAAGCGCGGCTAGAATAATCGGATTTACGTCGGTTTTTTCCTTTTCGTTTTTAAACCATTCGGTCAACTCCTGCATTTTAGCGGGCGTTTCTTCGGGCGCGGCAAAATAAAAAGTTTCGCCCGTTACGGTGATAACGTGATTGGGCTGAGTTTTGTATTTGCCGACTTCGATTTTGCGGCGCGTCGGTTTGCCTTCGGGAGTCAAGGCTTCCTTGTAGCTCGATTCCTTCAGTAAAAGCGTGTGAAGCTCGCGGATAAACGTTTCGGTCAAAGGTCTTTCATCTTTGACAATCTCTAAAATCCAATTAATTGCTTCGTTGTGTCCGGTGATTTCAAAATGGTCTTTGAGCGGTTTGCCCTGCGCCGTGATGCCGAACAAAATTAAGGCTTTGGTTTCGCCGTAGGTGAGGGAATTTCCTTCAATATTGTTTGAATGATAATTCCAGTCAAGTCGAAATTTCTGCATAATTCGCGCTTCGGCTTCCGCGTCGAGCGGGCGCAGGCTGTCGAGTTCCGCTTTTAGTCTTTCAACCTTTTCCAGGACTTCCATAGCTCACATTTTCAAACGTTTGATTAAGGTTTGCAAGTCTTATTTCTTTCGTCCTAATTTGCGCGCGAAAGCGTCGTAGGCGCGGTTCATTTCTTCGATGTTCAGAAGTTTTGCCGCGACGAGAAAAGCGACTCCGCCGAGAGCTATGGGCACGAAAACTTCAATCAGGCGCACGATTAAGCCCTGCGTGCCGAGCGCGCGCGCCAAGCCGTAATAGCCGGCGTAGGCGACAGCCGAGAGAATGGCGGAGGCGATGGAGATTTTTATTAACGCCGTCAGGACTTCCTTGCCGTTCAGGCGTTTGATGCGGCGGCGCATCATAAAGACTAAAAGCGAAAAACTGGTCAGGGCGATTATCGAAGTCGCCACCGTCAGCCCGACGTGCGCCAAGCCTTTCGGCGTTTCGGGCGTGACGCGGAACTGCGAGAAAAACTCCATTAAAAAATATCCGGTAAAGGGATAAATGACGACCGAGACGAGGCTGACGGTCATCGGCGTTTTCACGTCGTCCAGCGCGTAGAATGACGGCGAGAGAACTTTTATCGCGGCGTAGCCCGTCAATCCGATTGAATAACCGGCGAGCGCGAAAGCCGTCATCTCGGTCGAAGCGGCGGTAAACAGTCCGCGCTCGTAAATCAGGCGTATAATCGGCTCGCCGAGAACAATCAAGCCGCAAGCCGAAGGCAGCGTGAGAAAGAAAACCAGGCGAATCGCGTCGGAAAGCGTCGTGCGGAACCGGGCGAAATTTTCTTCGGCGGCGAGACGCGAAAGCGTAGGGATTGCCGCCGTGCCGATGGCGACGCCGAAAACGCCGATGGGAAACTGCATCAGGCGAAAAGCGTAAGGCAGCCACGAATTGCCGCCCTCGATGCCCGACAGCAGAAAGACGTCGATGAAAACCTTGATTTGAACCGACGAAACGCCCAGGATAGCCGGAGCCATCAGGCGCGCGACCTGCAAAACGCCGGGGTCGGTAAAGCTCAGAACCGGGCGAAAGCGGAAACCGATTTTCAGCAGCAGCGGAACCTGAATCAGAAACTGCGCCGCGCCGCCGATGAGCACGCCGATTGCCATTCCGATTATCGCCCATTGCGCGTAAGCTTCCGGCAGGGCATTGACGTCTCGCGTATTTCCAGCCATCTGCCCGCCGCTCAGCCAGTAAGCAAACGCAAGCCCGAAGATGATTGAGAAAATATTAAACGCCGTCGAAGCCGACGCGGGAATGCCGAAATGTCCTTTCGTGTTCAAAACGCCCATCGCGACCGCCGCCAGCGCGACGAGCAGGATAAAAGGAAACATTATCTGCGTTAAGACGGTCGCGAGCGCGGCTTTTTCCGGCGAAAATCCTTTGGCGAGAAGCTGAATCAGATAGGGCGACAGGAAAATTCCGATTATCGTCACGACGCTCAAAACGACCGCCAGCGCGTTCATCACCATGCTCGCCAGCTTCCAGGCTTCGTCTTCGGTTTTTTTGACCTGATAATCGGTGAAGGTTTTGACGAAGGCGGCTGACAGCGCGCCCTCGGCGAAAAGGTCGCGCAGGGTGTTCGAGATTTTGAAAGCGGCTTGGAAGGCGTCGGCGAGAAAGCCCGCGCCGAAGACCGCGGCGAAAACCATCTCGCGCACCAAGCCGAGAACGCGCGAGCCCATCACGGCAATCGAAACGATTCCGGCTGATTTGGCGACGCTGGTTTGTTTGGTTTGCGGCGGTTTGGCTTCGACCGCATCGGTCGGCGCCGGCTCGGTCAGCTCTTCGGGTTGTTCTGCCGATTCGTCTTTCGTCTGCTCGATTTCGCTCATGGATTCGTGAAAAAAATCATTATCCGTTTTTTCGGCGAAAAATAAAAGGAAGCGCTTTTCAGTTCGCTTCCTTTCAAAAAATGTAATTGTGAAAAATTTTAATTGAGCGCGCTGCCGTTGCCGGTCGCATTCGGATAAGTGATGCGCGTTTTCGCCATCCGCAGAGCCAGCGTCGAGGTCGCGTAGCCGAGCGCCGCCGCGCCGCCGTATTCATTCTGAATCATCGTGATGTACGTATCCTGAAAGCCGCGAAAGCGTCCGACGACGCCGCGCTGGTTGAAAATCACGAACAGCATTTTGCCGCCGTTGCGGGTGTTTATCTCGCCGCACAGCGCGCTGACGCCGCCGTCGGTGTTGCCCAAAGTTCCGGTTTTGCCGACCAGGCTGCCGAGCGTAAATCCGTCTTTAAAACGATTCTGCAACGTTCCCGGGTCGACGCCGGCAATCGGCATCACGTCGGCAAACGTCATTTTGTAGCGCGCCAAATCGCTTCTAAAAGCTTTCAGAACCTTCATCATCGCTTTCGGCGTGACGCGATTGATGCCGAGCCCGCTCGAAGTCGCCAGCGAAAATTCCTGCGGCGTTACTCCGGCGTTCATCTGCACGACGCGCGCGACGGCGTAAGCGCCGCCGAGCATATCGCCGAGGCGTTCGGCTAAAAAGTTGTTTGAATAGCAGTTCGTGACTTTAACGATTTCGCGCAGCGGCGCGGATTCGTGCGAAAGCAAAAGCTTGGCGGTGTTCGGAATAATGTCGACGTAAAGCGCGCCGGCGACGCTGACGCTCGGCACGTATGCGGCTTGATTTCCTTTGCCCGACGCATTCAAAAATTCGAGCCACGCGCGCGTCGCGACCGGATTGCGCTTTCCGGTGTCGAGCGAAGCCAGCAGAAGCTGCCCGGCGCGCTGCGTCGATTCGTTATGCGCCATCACAAAACGGTCGGTGATAATCAAATCGCCCGTCACGCTGCGGACGCCGAGCCGGTTCATCGCGTCGGCAAGCGCCACGCCGTGTTCAAAACTAAAAACGGGGTCGCGTCCCGAAACGTATAAATTGCCGTTGAGCGTCGCGGTTGTTTTGTCAATAATGCCGTCGTAATAAACGTTGGTCTGAAAACGATAGTCGGGTCCGAAGGTTTTCATCACCGCGTAAGACGTGGCGACCTTGACGTTCGAAGCCGGGTTGAAAGTGTAATCGGAGTAGCTTTCCTTAACGATTTTGCCTTTTTCGTCTTCGACCAGAATGCCGGTGTAGCCCGGAATGTTAACCCCTCCTGCGTCCGCGTCGAGCGGATTCGGAATATCCGGTTTCGGCGAGACGGGCGTCGAGCTGCCGGTCTTTTTAACCAGCGGCGGCGTCGAGCTTGGCTGCACCTCGATTTTCGGCAGATAAGGCTGCCGGGTCTGCGCCGAAACCGTCAAAGACGCTGACGAGCCGACGAGAGCAACCAGAGCGATAAACAACCAAAAGGCTTTAGTCTTTAAGGAACCGAACATTTATATTTTTTACTCCGTGTGTTTTTTTTGTTGTGTTGTGGCAGGCTTCCCGTTTGTTACGCGCAAAGGAAGGCTGGTTTGAATTATACACAACACCCGTATTCCTTATCAAGCAAAAAAGTCCGATTCTCCGCGCAAAGGCTTTTTTGCAGAACGCTCCATTTGATGTCAATTCGCGCGATTCGGATGCAAAAGTTTTCAGCAT
>DATHBC010000292.1:0-3250 GCA_035296345.1 Pyrinomonadaceae bacterium
GAGCCGTTTTCACCGTGTGGAATTTGGAGAACTTCTTCAGAAAGATTTTCTATCTCATAAACTTTTTCGTTAATTTCTTCAATCGTTCCGGAACCGCCCAAACTAATTAAAGCAGTAAGCGTAGGTATCATCAATTTGTTGTATTGTGGAACTACACCAAAATCCTTAATTTTTCTTGTCATAAATTTTAGTAAGCCTTCGTCAAATCGATTCCCGTGTAGTAATGCTTCAGAATCGCGTCGTATTTGACGCCCATTTTCCCCAAACCGTAAGCGCCGTACTGGCACATTCCGACGCCGTGTCCCCAGCCGCGACCCGTAAAGGAATACGAGACGGCTCTGCCCGTCGAATCGTAGCGTTTGTTCATCACGAAAAGCTGCTCGCGCAATTTGAGAGCCGAGCGAATCTTGCCGCGTTTCAGGTGAAACGTGCCATTGGTCGTGACGATTTCCAAATCGACGGCGCGGCGCGAATAACCTTTTTCGGCGATGCGGACGTCAATCAGCGCGCCCATTCCGCGCACGTAGCGCGCCAGGCGCGACTGCACCGCAGACGGCGAGAGATTGACGTTCCAGAGCGTAAACGGCGACATTTTTTCGGCGACGACGGTCGTCAGCGCGGGCTTGATTTCCAGATATGTGACCTCGCCCGACGAATTGGTCAGAAAATTCACGGTTTCGCCGCCGACCAGCGCGGTTTCCCTGACCTGATAAAGCGATTCGCCGAACTGGCGGAACAGGAAAACGTCCGGGCGGACGGTTAATTGACGATTGGTTTTGCCGCTTCTGAGGACGAGTTTGCCGTTTTCGGCGGGCTGCGTGATGCCGGTTTGCAGGGCAATCGACCATTTCTTTTTATCGAAAATCTGCTGAACGAGGCGCAGCATTCTGGCGCGCGAAAAGGCTTTGTTCGGCTTAAGGGTCAAATCGGGATGAATCGTGAAATAGCCGTCGCGCAAAAGGATGGCGACGTCGGCGCGGCGCTCTTTCGGAATCTCGGCGGCGTCGTCGAACGAAAGCTGATAATTGATGTCAGCCTCGCTCAAAAGCGTGTCGGCGTAAGCGTCGCCGTAAATCATCTGCGCCAAAACGCGCGCCAGCTCAGCCGGTTTCGCGGTTTCCTTATTGACGCTCGGAAAAGTTTTGCCGAAGCGCACGGCGAGCTGGTTAAGCCAGTTGGAAAGCTCGCTTTCGCTCGGCGCGTCTTCAAACCATTCGTCCGTCATCTGCGCGGTCGAAAGCTGGAAACCGTTCAGCGCGTAGAGCGCCATCTGGCGGACGAGCTCGACGTTTTTCTCGTCGCGCAAGCGAGCGGGCAGGCGAACGGTTTTTACCAGCGTCGGCTCGAAATGGCGGCGACCTTCGAGCGAGCATTCGACGCCGCGCAGGTAAGGCTCGTTGAAATCGAAGATGTTTTCCGAATTCTCGGTTCTGCCGCCGCAGGTCGAAGTGTAAAGCGCGTTTATCGGCTTGCCGCGATGAGTTCCGACGATGCCGCGCGTTTCCTGCACGGCTTGCGTTCCCATGCGGCTTTCCGACGAATAACCGCTGTAGACCTGCGAGCGAATGGTCGGCAGCAAATCAAACCCCTGCGTGCCGAATTGACCGATGTTGGCGACGGCATAGGTGCGCGCCGCGACCGCCTGCGCCTTTTGCGCTTCGATGGAAGGCAGCCCGAGCTCGTTCGGCACGACGCCGAGCAGATAATCTTCCAAAGGCACGACGTTGACGACCGTCAGGCTGCCGCGCGAATTGACGAAAACTTCGATTTTGCCGCGATACGCCTTGCCGTTTAAGCGAACCGGAATCGAGCGTTCGTTGAATGAGCCGAAGGCGACGGGTTTCAGCGAAGAAAATTTCGCCGTTTCGCTCGCGCCGCTGACGATGACTTCGCGCAGGTTCGGGTCGATGCCCGGATTGACGACGTCGGGCGTCGCCGGTTTGGAGGAACCGGTCGGTTTGACGAGACTGCGCACTTCGTTTTTCGGGTTCGGATTCGTTTTCAGTTGATTGGAAAGCGCAATCGCGTCGGTGGACGGCTGCGTGATTTTTTCGGTTCGCATCTCGGCTTCTTCAAAGCCTTTATCGCTCAGCAAAGCCTTGTATTCGTTGGCTTCTTCGATGGTTTCCTTCACGCCGCCGATAATAACGCGCCAGTTGTTCGTCTTTATATCAGCCGAGACGGTCGCCGTTTCGCCCGTCGCTTCGCGCACGTCTTTCGCCAGAGTGTCGGCTTCCTCGCGCGTCGCTATATTCGGAATCTCGAACGTATAATTCTCAATCACCGGCGGGCGATACGCGCGCGCCGTGACCGCCACGCGATTCGTCGCCAGCAGCTTGTTAGGCTCTTCGGGACTGGCGGCGATTAACTGAGAATCGCTCGTCGTAATCGAAACCGAACGCGAGTTCGTCGCCAGCCCGATGCGAATATTCGGCTCGGCGGCGAGCCTGAAAACCAAAGGCTCGACGAGCGAAAACTTTCCGGTCGTTTCGTGAAAGTCTGCGCCGGCAAAAGCCGTCTGCGTCGAACCTGTAATGATTGAAAAAAGCGCCAGTAGAGAAAAACAAAGACGATACAACATAAAACAATAATAAGATTTGCCGGCGCAAATGTGAAGTTTCACCGGAATTAGCCGCGAATGAACACGAGAGAAAAAGAAAAATCAGCCACGAAAGGACACGAAAGAACACGAACAAAAAGAAAATTTTAGCCGCGAAGAGAACGAAGGTCACGAATAAAAGAAATAAATTAATTCGTGACCTTCGTGTTCTTCGCGGCTGATTTTCCTAATTCTTATTTCGTGCCTTTTTCGTGTTCTTTCGTGGCTAAAACTCTTTGGCGTTCAGCCATTCCGCTTGCAGCTTTGCAATCGCCAGTTCCTTGTGTTTCGCCTCGACCTCAATCCACGGCGCGAAGCGAAAAACGTCGGGCATCGTAAGAATCAAATCGCTGTGCGCGCGGTCTCCGAAACGCTCGCGACCGTTTGAGATGTGAACGAGCTGCCACGCGGGATTTTTCCAGGTTTCGCGCGCCGCCCAGAACGTTTCCGCCACGCTTGGATGATTGTAATCGTCGAGCTTTTCGCGGCAGACGTGATGATGCGCGTCGAAAACCATCGGCACGCGATCGCGGCGGCAGGCTTCCAGAATCTGCGCCGAGCTGTAGGCGTGCTCGTCGTTTTCAAACGCGATGCGCGAGCGCACCGCGTCCGACAGATTTTCGATTGATTCGACCAGTTTATCAGCGCGGT
>DATHBC010000293.1:0-3394 GCA_035296345.1 Pyrinomonadaceae bacterium
ATTGCGGCACGGATGGCGGCGGAGAACGGCGTCGATTTGAAATCCGTCAAAGGCTCCGGTCCGAACGGTCGCATCATTAAACGAGACATCGAAGCGGCGATGGAAAGCGGTCAGCCGTCAGCGGTCAGCCGTCAGCCGGAAGAAGCTCAGACAGCACCGAGTTTTTCGGCTTCGCAGGTTCAGGGGGCGAGCGCGTATCGCGAAGAAAACACTTCGAAGATGCGGCAGGTCATCGCGCAGCGCCTGGCGCAATCCATCGGACCGATTCCGACGTTTTATCTGACGGTCGAAATAGAGATGGACGGCGCGCTGGAATTCCGCAAACAAATCAACGCCAGCGTCAAAGAAGAAGAAAAAGTTTCGGTCAACGACGTTATCGTCAAAGTCGCCGCGCAGTCGCTTGTAAAACATCCGTTCGTCAACGCTTCGTATCAGGACAAAACGATTCGCTTCTACGAAGACGCCGACATCGGCGTCGCCGTCGCCATCGACGAGGGGCTGATAACGCCGGTCGTGCGCGGCGCAAACCGCAAAGGCATCACCGAAATTTCCCGTGAAATCAAGGAAATGGCTGCCCGCGCCCGCGAGAAAAAATTGCAGCCCGAAGAATACACCGGCGCGACGTTTTCGATTTCAAACCTCGGAATGTTCGGCATCAGGGAATTTACGGCAATCATCAACCCGCCCGAAGCCGCCATCATCGCCGTCGGCGCGGCAGCCCCGACGCCCGTCGCCCGCAGCGGCGAAATCGTTGTTAAAAACATCATGAACGTCACCATGTCGTGCGACCACCGCGTCATCGACGGCGCAACCGGCGCGAAATTTTTGCAGACCTTCAAGCAAATGCTCGAAAATCCGATTCTGATGCTGATGTGAAAAATGGTTCTTTCCTCAGCCGAAGCGGCTTTATTTTTCAGGCTAATGCTGCCGTTGCAGTTTTTTGTTAACGAGAAGCTTGGCGTGTTGCCGCAGGTAGAGTCTTTTGAAGAATACTGCAAAGCTGCAATGCAGGAAAAATTCAAGGTTCGCAACGCGCTGTTTGAAAACGTCGGCTTGATAGACGATTTTATTGACGAGAATCCGCAGGATATTCCGATGAAACATCTGACCATCGTTTCCAGATGGAAAAAATTTATCAAGGGCGATTTCTTTATCGAACGGTATTTAAAAGAGTCCGCCGTTTTCATCTCCGACGAAACTGAAGTTTATACAGTTCTGGGCTTGACCGAATCTTTGGCGGAATATTTTCCTAAATACGCATTGCCCGTCAGGCTCGAATCTGTCGTCCTGTTACCCTTTCAGGACAAAATCGTCATTGACGGTTTCTTTCTGCCTCAGCCTATCATTTACGGCGGCGGAATAAAGTCGGAATTGAAAGAACTTTACACCAAAGCCAAGCGAAAAGATAAAATCGTAAAAAGTTTTTAAGTTTGACGATTTTACTTATCTTCTGCCGGAGATTTCCCGAAATTTCTTCTCCCCGTAAATCTAAACTAAAATCGCCTTTCGTCAAAACTTTCCAGAGGTAATTTCAATATTTCTTCTATTTTTTATACGGAACAAGCTGGCTGGCTTTCTCTTTTATCTTTGCCTGATTCATCTCTATACCTTTTTTAATGTCTTTTGTTTGAGGATGATTTACACCTAAAATTTTATGGCGAATCTCATATGCTTTTTTAGCTAAGGCTAAAGCTTTTTGATAATTTTGTTGTTCATAATAAATCCTCGATAAATTAGCTAACCAATGTGCATGATTAGGATGGTCTGTATTAATTACCTCTTTACTTATTTCTATTGCCTTTTCATATAAACGTATTGCTTCGTCATACTTACCTTGACTGTGATAAACGGCTGCTAAATTATTTATGGACGTTGCATACTCTGGATGCTTTGTGCCGATTGTTTCTTCATAAATTTTTAAAGTTTTATTGAATAATTCTATCGCTTTATCATATCTACCTAAAGTCTCATAAGCTGTTCCTAAATTATTCAAGATTGTTGCATACTCTGGATGAGTCGAGCCAACTGTGCTTTCATATATTTCTAAAGCCTCATTAAGTAATTCCATTGCTTCATCATGCCTCTTCTGAGCTTGATAACTTGTCGCCAATCTATCCACAGAATAAGGCAATAAAACCAAATCTTTAATTTTTCGAGCGTAAGCAACATTTTCCTCATAAAGTTTTGTTGCTTTATCAAATTCACCAGAAATCCTGTAAAGGTCAGCTAATTTTTCTTTTAGTCTGAATTCTTTTTCAGCATCACGCTGTGAATCGGGTAAAGATTGGTATTCGGCAAGTAGTTCTTCAATAGTCCTAATTCGATTTTGTCTTTCTTCAAATAAAAGACTTGACAATTCTAAATATCCCGGAGATGAGTGCGCTACAATCAACTGCTCGGTTTCTTCGGCTTTGGCGGAGAAAAGGTAGACGCCGGAGCGGATTGAGTAGAAATCGGTTGCGCCGTGATAGATGGCGCTGAGGGCGTATTCGGGAAGGAATAAGACGAGCGGGCAGGAGAGAACTTTTTTGAAGGAATTGCGCGAGTGGTTTAGTGTGACGACGAACTTCGATTCGGCGGCTTCGTCGGCTTTCGGGAAGGAGCTTTCCAAGCCGTAGACGAGAATCGCGTCGGGCTTTTCGTCGGCTAATTTTTGCTGTAGCTCGTCGAGCAGGTGTTCGATTTGGTTTTCGAGCAGAATAACCTTGATTTTATATTCGGCGAGCTGCGCTTTTAATTCCTCGATTATTTCCTTCTGGCGCGAGCGTTGGTTGCAGCGGACGAAAAGCAGCGAAAAGCTGTCGGCGAATTTGATGGCGTTGGCGAGGTTGCGCATTTGCCGTTTTTCGTCTAATTGCTGTAACTCTAAATCGAGATTATTCAACTTCTAAATTTTCCTCCGGTGATTTTAATAACTTCTCTTTAGCCGCTTTGAACGGGTCGAGCTCGCGGTAAACCGGGTTGACCGCATACCACGGCGTTTGCAGATTGCGGTTGTTCGCGCTTTGATTTCCGGCACTTTTATCATCGCCGTTGATGTATTCAAATAAAAGCAATTTTTCAAGGACTTCGACGCATTGTTCGCGTGGAACATTGTTGTTTTGATTGTATGATAAATCTAGTTTTGCCAGAACGTCCCACGTATAGGTCGGGAAGAAATTCGGAGAAATGTTCTGGTATTCGCTGTTGATGGCGTAATTGACATTATCGGCGTTAATCGGAAGCTCGTCGGCATCGGTGCAGGCTTCGCGCGCGAAGGTCAGAAAGGTGCGAATGTGCCCGCCGCTGTATTTGATAAGCAAATCTAAAGCCTCTTTCGTAAACGCTTGCTCAAGTTCAACGCCGGCGAGCCGTAGTTTCAAAATCTCGGTCATCGCATCTATTCCAACCTGAA
>DATHBC010000294.1:0-2739 GCA_035296345.1 Pyrinomonadaceae bacterium
AAAACAATTTCGCGCTTTTCCGCGTTTGCAGAGTTTCGTTTAAAATCTTCGGCGAGTTAATAAAAGTGTTGCGGTGAATCTGCCCGAACTGCAAAAATTCGGCGTTTTCCAAGCCCGGAATCAGGCGCAGAACGCGCGCCTGCTCGCCGTAGCGCAGGTGGTTCTGAAAACCGACGAGCGAGTAAGCGTCCGCCATCAGATTTTCCTGTCTCAATTGAACCGCCGCGTAAGGCTCTCTGCCGGTTTTCGGGTCGGGCAAGCCTTTCGGCTTCATACACGCGAAACGCAGCGTATCGACGCCGCGCCGCGCCGTCTCTTCAATCGGCAGGCACGATTCAAACCAGTGCGTTTCCTCAAATCTCTTCAGCGGAACGCTTTTAGCGTTTATCAGCTCGTTATAAAAAATCTCGTATTGCTCCGGCGTAAACGGGCAGTTAATATAGTCGTCGCCGCCTTTGCCGTAACGCGCCGCCTTAAAGGCAACGGACATATCAATCGAATCCGCCGCGACAATCGGCGCAATCGCATCGTAAAAATAAAGCTGGTCGTCGCCCGTCAGCTTCATTATTTCATTGGTCAGCGCGTCGGAAGTCAACGGTCCGGTCGCGATTATCGCGATTTCATCCGGCGGAATTTCTTTGACTTCTTCGCGAATAATCCGAATGTCGGGATGTTTTTCGATTTTTTCCGTGATGTATTCCGAAAACTTGTGCCGGTCGACCGCCAGCGCCGCGCCCGCCGGAATTTTCGTCTGCCGGGCGGCTTCCATCACCAGAGATTTTCCGCGTCTCAATTCCTCTTTCAAAAGATACGGCGCGGTTCCCGCCTCGTCCGTTTTCAGCGAGTTCGAGCAGACGATTTCGGCGAGCCGGTCGGTGCGATGCGCCGGAGTTTGCTGAATGGGGCGCATTTCGTAAAGCTTAACGCGCGCGCCGTTTTCCGCCGCCTGCCACGCCGCCTCAACGCCCGCTAAACCGCCGCCGATAATTGTAACTTCCTTCATTTTTTATGATGACTCTTCTATTCGGTTCTCGACTTTTATGATAACTCTTTTATTTCGTTTTCGATATTAAGACGCGCCGAGGCTTCAAATCTCGCCCGCATCTCGCCGGTAAAATAAATAACGCGCGCGCCGCACAAGCCGCCATCCGTCCATTAAATTCTGAGCCAGGGCGTCGCCGAAAGATTTTTTTTCGATGCGTTCCGGGTACCGAGGCATCCTGAAAACTTTAATTTTAAACGGAATTTGTGTAAGAATAAACCAATATACTTGACAACCCGAACCCTGGATTCGTATATTCTTTAATTCGGCTAACAAAAGCCACCCTAGCTCAGTTGGTAGAGCATTCGATTCGTAATCGAAAGGTCATCGGTTCAAGTCCGATGGGTGGCTCCACAAATATCTTAATAAAATCAAGAGTTTACGAAAATGGAAAGGCATCAAAATTGATGTCTTTTTCTCTTTTGTGTGCCGAATGCGCGCCAAACTCAAAATTCATTTCTCTAAGCCGCTTTTCCGGCTTTGATAAAACGTTGTTTCGAGCTTATCGGATGCCTGCGCCTGCATACCGTCTAAAACGTGGCTGTAAGTCGAAAGCGTCAATTTAAGTCTGCGTGTCTGGGTCTTTCTGAATCACTTTCATATTTTCACCGCTCGCCGAAAGCGACGTCGCGCAACTATGTCTTAAGGCATAAATTCGATAATGTCCGAGTTCCATTATTTTTTGAGGCGGATTCGTTAAATATTTAACGAATCCGAGTCTGAACGGTTGCTGTTTGATTTTCCGAGTGTGACCCGGTTAAAGGTTTAATCTTTTCATCGAACTCATCGGCAAAGATTGCGCCTTCGATGCGATGTCCGATACAACGGCAACTGTAATCGGACTTTTTATTTATGCTGCAAAATGGTTTCGGTCAACTAAAAATCAAGACGACGATAAAAACAGTCGGAGCAGCGCGAGATTACGCCGCCGCCGAATATCTTTACTTCCTCAAGGCAGGTTTATATACTGAAATTCATACGTTCAGAAGGTTTCCCGGCGAGTGAAAAAAATTGCAACCATCCGGGAATTTTCGGCTTCTAAATAGTTACATATCAATTATTGGTTACACGCCTTGTAGGATATTTTCCAGAACAATCACGCAAAATAAGAGGATTGGTTTAGTTTCTAACTGGCTGGCTGAATGTTATTTTTCAGTCTGAATTAAAAGGAGAAAAATGATTAAAAATTTTCTGACTGCTTTTGTCGCCTTGTTTGTAATGGTTTTTGGTTTTGCTACATTTAGTTTCGCTCAAACAGCACCGGGAAGTTTTCCGAACGTCAAAATTAGAAATTTCGGGCAGATGGACGAGCGTTTTTATCGCGGAGCGCAGCCCTTGCCGGACGATTTTCAAGCTTTGAAAGATTTAGGCGTTAAAACCGTCATCGATTTGCGGAATGACCCGACCGATTATGAAAAGGCAGCGGTCGAAGCTCTCGGGATGAGATACGTCAATATTCCGATGAGCGGCTGGAAATCTCCGAAAGACCGTCAGGTTGAAGAATTTTTAAAGCTCGCCAATGACCCGGAAACCGGAGCTTTTTTCGTTCACTGCAAAGCCGGAATTCATCGCACGGGCGTGGCAGGCGCGGTTTGGAGATTTACCAACTACGGCTGGGGTTACGACCAGGCTTACAAGGAAATGAAAAATTACGATTTCTCCACCGGCTTGGTTCACGGAGCGCTGAAAACCTATGT
>DATHBC010000295.1:0-1741 GCA_035296345.1 Pyrinomonadaceae bacterium
AACTCATCCGTTAAGTTTTCCTTCCGATATAGTAAATCGAGCTGGCGATGCGATGCAGATGCGGTTTTTTTTCCAACCAATAATCGAAGTATTTGAAAGGAAAGAGCACCCAGCCGACAAGGCTGTTGACGCGCGGGTAAAGCCACTCGTTGCCGCCGGACAAAACGCCCGCCAGAAGCTCCCGGATTATCCACGTGACGGTCGAAGCCGGTCCGATGTGAATGCCGGTTTCGACTTCGACGAGCGGCTGGCAAAGCACCGGCAAACCGGGACGCGTGCAGCGGCGCAAATCAATCGGCGATTCGTGATAAGGCTGCATAAAAGGCATCTCGGTATAAAAGAGCGCGCCCGGTTTCATCACGCGGAAACATTCTTCCAGAGTTTTATCGGCATCGACGACGTGCTCTAAAACTCCCTGCAAAATAATAAAATCGGCGACCGCGTCCTCGAAGGGAAGCTCCAGCCCGGAGGCGATGACGGTCGTCGTGCCGGAATCGAAAATGTCCAGATTGATAACCCGCTCGCCGTAATCGGTAAATCCCGCGCCGACGTTTAAAATTACCGCTTCTTTCGGCATCGAATCAATCATGTCGAGCAGACGGTTCTGCGTGCGCGCCGTCACCAGAAACGGGACGGGCGGCGCGGCGACCAGGGCTTTGGTTTTTTTGATGAGACTCGTCATTTTTTCTTTAAAAGTCGCCGGTAAATCTGCTCCATCTTGCTCATCTGAAATTCGTAGCTGCCGCTTTCCAGCACGCGCCGCAGCGCTTCTTCGGCGAGACGAGCGGCAAAATCCGGCTCGTTCAGATAACGCAAAACGGCTTCGGCAATCGACTGCGGATTGTTGACCTGGGCGGTCAGAACGGTTTTTTCGTTTTCAAAATAATCCGCGTCGTAATCGGCAAGGTCGCCGATCACGGCGGGCGTCCCGCAAGCCATCGATTCCAGGACGCTCATCGGCGTTCCGTCCGTGCTCGGGACGGAAACCGTCACGTCAGCCAGCCGAAAATAATCGGCTATCTCGTGGTGCGGAATCGTCGAAACGAAGCGAACCCGGTCGCGCGCGGCGTTTCCGGCGAAAACATTTTTTATTTCGGCGGTGTATTCCTCATCCAGAATAATCGTCGGGAGCGCGATTATAAAGTACGTATCGGGCAGTTTATCACAAACCAGCCCGGCGGCGCGCGCTATCTGGTCGATGTTGTAAAGGCGACGAACCAGCCGCGGGCTGAAAACGACGCGGCTCGTTTCGGGAATGCCGAGCCTTTCCAAAAGATATTTCGGTTTTGGCGCGGGCGTGAACTTCCGCAAATCGATTCCGCCGTGAACCCATTCGAAAGCGGGAGTTTTCGTCCGGTAGCGCTCGACGATTTTACCGATATTGTTTGACCAGACCGTGACGACGTCCGCTTTTTCCAGCGCCATCGGCGTCAGCATCCGCTCCTGAATATTGCCGTTCGGCTGCCACGTCTCGCCTTTGACGTCGCCGCCCATCACGGTAATGATGTGCGGGCGAAACAAGGAGACGGTCGCAAACCAGGTGTTCGCGCCGAGAAAATGCGAATGCAGAATGTCGATTTTCTCTTTTTTTAAAACGCGCCGCACTTTTTGCAAATCTTTTAGGGTCAGCCAGAATTTTTTCAGATGAAAATCGCCGACGTGACCGTGACAGCGGACGCCGATTTCTTCCATTTCCGCCACCTGCTCGGCGTCCATCGGCTTAAACGAAATCAGGTGCATC
>DATHBC010000296.1:0-1849 GCA_035296345.1 Pyrinomonadaceae bacterium
AACTGGTTTGATTTTGCTAGTTTACGACCATTTTGCCGGTGATGAAGGCGGCGCGGGCGACAGGGAAAAATTATTTCCGACCGCGTTTTCAGTTTTGCTGGCGCTATTGTTTGTTTGCGCTCTGGCGTCGGTTCTTTACGGCGGCGCGGGGCTTCTCGGCTGGTTTTCGCTGTGGTCGTTTGCGACCTCGATTTTAGTCGCCGCCTGCATCGCTTCGCACTTCAGCAGGCGCGAAAGATTGATTGAATTAATCGCGGGGCTGGCAGCCGGACTTTTATTTACCGGCGCAATCGCCTTATCGCAATACGTTCTCGATTTTCCGACGAACGCGGCTTTTTTCGGGACGGGCACGGAAGACGAACTGCTCGGCACGCAGAGCAAAGCTCTTTCGCGCGTTCCGGCATTTCTGCGGACGCCGACCGAGATGGCTTGGGTCGTTTCGTCGCTCGTCCCGCTCGTTTTAGCGCCAATCGTCTGCCGCGTGAAGAGCCTGCGGGCGCGGCATAAAATTCTTTTACCGCTGGCGGCTTTGGCGGG
Source organism: Pyrinomonadaceae bacterium (assembly GCA_035296345.1). Lineage (GTDB taxonomy): Bacteria > Acidobacteriota > Blastocatellia > Pyrinomonadales > Pyrinomonadaceae > JALZHR01. The sequence goes on from DATHBC010000296.1 coordinate 538, forward strand.
CGTCGTCGCCGTCATACTTTCGCTGGCGCGCGGCAGCTGGCTTTCGCTCGTCGTCGGCATTTTCGTGATTGTTTTGTGCGGCTGGGCGAAATTGTCCGCCGCCGAAAGAAAAACTTATTTCGCTTCCGCCTGCGGTTTTATGGTTTTGGCGATGCTTTTGCTCGCGCCGTTTTCGAGCAGGATTTACGAGCGCCTGACCGAGGACGACCAGGGCTCGGCTTTGATTCGCGTGCCGTTGATGGAAAACGCCGCGCGGATGATTGACGACAACCGTCTGGTCGGCGTCGGCTTGAACGGCTACCGGGCGAATATGACGAGATACGACGAAACGGGAATTTTCGTCTCGCAGGTTTTCCCCAACCCGGTGCACAACGTTTTCGCGCACGTCACGTCGGAAATCGGCATCCCGGGCGGAATAATTTTCTGCCTTTTGATTCTCGTCACTTTATACGAATGTTTTATAGCGATGACGGCGCGCGACCGCCTGTTGTTTGCCCTGGCGCTCGCCGCATTCGCCGGCATAATCGCGTTTGTTATTTCGGCGATGAAAGAGCCGGGCTCGCTCGGTTCGGTGCGACCGCCGATGCGGACTCTGTTTTTTCTGTTCGGGACGGTTTTGGCAATCAGCCGCTTGCGGCGGCAGCTGCTTTATTAGTTTGGTGAAACGAACGGACTGATTATTCGATGAATCTTACAGCGACAAAAAAGGAAATTTCCTCGCCGGGCGCGGGAAAAGCGACAATGCAGAATATGCTTTGGATGGCTTGGTCGGGCGCGGTCAGCATCGCCAACAGCATTCTCATCTGGGTCTTTATGGCGCGGATGCGCGACGTCGAAGAACTCGGCAGATTTACGATTGTGATGGCGCTTTACGCGCTTTTTTTCAGCGTTTGCTCGCTCGGCTTGATGCCTTATATGGTCAACGAAATCAGCCGTCGAAAAGCGCGCAGTGAAAGCGGCGAAAGCGGCGAAAGCGGCGAAAAAAGCGCGGCGGGCGTTTCCGGCTTTATCGGCGGCGCGTCCGCTTTTCTGCTCGTTTCGGGCATTTGCTGCGCGGTTTTGATGGCGGCTTGCGGTTTCTGGGCGAGCGAGTCCTGGTCGGTGCGCGTTTCGACTATGATTTTGAGTCTCGCGATGATTCCGACGGGCTTAATCGGCGTCGCCGAAGCGACCGCGATTTCCTACGGGCGAACGCGGCTGATTGCGTTTGTGACGACGCTGGAAAACGTTTTGCGGACGGCTGTTCCGCTTGGTTTAATCTGGCTCGGTTATGATATTTCCGCCGTCTGCGTTTCGTTCGTCGCGGTCAGGT
>DATHBC010000297.1:0-2735 GCA_035296345.1 Pyrinomonadaceae bacterium
AGCAGCAGCAGAAGGCTTAAAATGAAAGACGAACATATTTTAGACATTTTGGACGAAAAAGCGTTTGCCGATTTTGACGAGGCGGAGATGGGCTTTATCAAAGCGCACGCCGCGCGCTGCGCCGATTGTTTTCAAGCCTTCGAAGCCGCGCGGATTTCTTCCGTTCTGCTCAAAACGAGCGCCGCCGAAGCGTTTGAGCCGTCGCCGTTTTTCCAGACGCGCGTGATGGCTAACCTGCGCCAGAAACAGGCGAAAATCAATCCTTTCGCCGCGCTCGCGAGGCTTTGGAAAGCTTCGGCGTCTCTGGTCGTGATGATGATGGCGATGGTCGCCGGGCTGATTGCCTTGACGATTTTCGCGCCGCAGCTCAATCCGGCTTCCGGCAGCGACAGCAGCGCGCAGGTTTCCACGTTCGACAATTATTCGACCGATATGGTGATTATTAACGACCGTCTGCCCGGCAGAGAGCCGACCAACGAGCAGGTTTTTCAGATAATTTACGCTTCTTCGGAAAACGGTTCCAGAAAATAACGAATATGAACAGCAGCAGCAATAATAAATTTAACTGGCAGGTCAGATTGGCGGCGCTGAGCGTTTTCCTGCTCGGCTTTGTTGCCGGCGCGCTCGCTCTGAACGCTTATCACGTCTGGTTTGCCGCTTCTTCACATCAGCAGACCAGGCAGCAGCGTTACGAGCAGATTTTCGACCAGCTTTCCCTGTCCGACGGGCAGAAAGCGGAAGTTCAGAAAATCGTCGGCGAAACGCGAGATGAAATTCAAGCCTTAAGAAAGGAATCCGAACCGCGCGTCAAGGAAATTCGCGGGCGCGCCGACGAAAGATTTCAAAAAGTCTTTACGACCGAACAATGGCAGAAATTTCAGAATCTAAGAGATACGCTGCGCGAAAGCGAGAAAAAGTGAAAGAGTGAAAAGGTGAAAAAGTGGAAAAGTGAAAAAGTGGAAAAAGCCGGTTGAGTAAAAATTCAACAAAACTTTTTCACCTTTTCACTTTTTCACTTTTCCACTTTTACTATCTTTCGCCGCGTTCCTTTTGAACTTCCGTTCCCAAATCGACCGCCAGCTTTCTGACGCCGGGCTGGTCGAAGGTTTCCAGCCAGCGAATCGCTTCGTCCATCAGGCGATGCTGGTATTCCTTCCAGTTCGGCTTGCCGAAAACGCTGCCGAATTCGCCCTCGTAATAAGCGGCGCGCGGCGGTCGAACCGATTCGGTCAAGCCTTTATCGACGGCAATTATCAACGTCGGAATGCCGGATTGCTCAATGGCGCGGGCTAGAATCGAGACGCTTTGATGACACAGGCGCGAGGCGGGAACGAGCAGCGCGCCCTGCGCGCCGTAGCGATGCAGGCGCTCAATCATCTGCGGCGCAATCTGTTCGGCGACCAGACGCGCGTTCGGAATAAAGCCGTTAAAGCTCCACCAGATATTATTCAAATGACCGATAACGGAGTTGGCTTCGTATTCCTGCAGGCGTTCAATCGGAATCTGCACGTTGCGGTCCTGCTGCACGGCGGTCGGGTCGTAGCCGCGCGCGGCATAGCGCAAATCGGCGGCTTCGACTTCAATCGGAATTTCGCGAAAATTCGCGTCGCCGTCTCTGGCGGTCGTGTCGAAGGCGTCCGTGCCGTCGATATACGCGCCCGCCGACGAAATCAGAGCCAGATTCAGCAGCGGCAGCGCGCGCCGCATCGGCGTAAACGGCGCGTACGTGTTTTGGACAAACGGGTAATTCGTCAGATTATCGCCGCCGCGCCAGCGCGAGTATCGACCCGACCATTGACCGAGATTTTCTATCGGCTGGTCTTCTCTGACCGTCGTGCTGCGGGCGGCGAGCCCCAACCTGCGTTCGATGTTTTCTCTAAGCGTATTAAACATTTATTTTTTACCGGATAAAATTATCGCGTGACCTTTTGCGCGCTATCAGAAAATATACAACTAAAGCGGCAAGCATCGCAAAAGCCAGAACCGCGACCGAATAGCCGTGCAAAGCGCCGAAGGCGACGCGCAGCGGGTCGTCAGCCGCCAGTTCGTCAATCGGTCGCCCGATTTGCTGCCGGACTGCGTGCAGGCGCGCGCCGATGACGAATTGCGCGAAAGCGCACGCCGCCGTCAAAAATAAAAGCAAGCCCTGCTCGACCCAAAGCCTGACGCGACTCGCTTTTTCCCTGTCGAACACCGAGCCAGCCAGCAAAATCAAGCCGACGACGATGCCGCTGTAATTTAAAATCGCCAGCGTCCGGTTGACGATTGCGCCCGCCAATTCGCGCGAAGGCAAAACGGCAAACGCGCTCTGCGCCACCGCCGCCACGAAAAAAACGGCTGCGCCGAGCCACAAGGCAATCAGAAAAGTTCGCAAACCCGTAATTAAAGACATACTTTCGAGCCGAAATTTTATTATGAATTTTTTCGCCGGAAAACGTCAAAAACGGAAAACGGAAAACGGATAATGGATAATGGAAAACGGATTAAATCCTGCATCTGAAATCTTAATTCCTTATATTTTCCGTTTTCCGTTTTCCGTTTTCCGTTAATTCCTCTTGCTTTCCGCGCGAAATCTATTGCATAATTTCTGTGATAAACATTGTTGTTTATCATTCCGCGCTGCCCTACTGATTTTAAACCTCAGAAATTTCGACCCAATCTGCCAAAGCTTTCCGCTGCATATGAAAAATTTAAAAAACCAACCTGTTTTATTTTCGATAATTCTGTCCGTCACG
>DATHBC010000298.1:0-2896 GCA_035296345.1 Pyrinomonadaceae bacterium
GTAGCGCGTCCAGCTGCGGCTTGAGGCGCGCGGCGCGCTCGTTTTCTTCGCGGTTCGTTCTTTCGTCCAGAAACGACGGGTAGAAATTTATCATCACGACGCCGCCGTTTTGCGCGATGCGTTTCAAAACGTCGTCCGGCACGTTGCGCGTGTGATTCGCGACGCCGCGCGCCGACGAATGCGAGGCGATAATCGGCGCGCTCGTCACGTCCAGAACGTCGTTCATCACCTTGTCGGAAACGTGCGAGATGTCGACCAGCATTCCGAGCCGGTTCATCTCGCGGACGACTTCCTTGCCGAAATCCGACAAGCCGTTGTTTTTCGGCTCGCCGCGATGCGCGTCCGCCCAATCGTGCGAGACGTTGTGCGTCAGGGTCATATAACGAACGCCGAGACGATAAAAATTCCGCAGCGCGTAGAGCGAGTTTTCAATCGCGTAGCCGCCCTCGATGCCCATCAGGACGCAGACTTTATTCTGCCGTTTCGCCCGGCGGATTTCCGCCGCCGTCGTGCACGCCGTCAAAGCGTTCGGATGTTTTTCAACCTCGCGGTTCGTCGCGTCGATCATATCCATCGCCCGCCGCATCGCGCCGCCCGTCCGCAGCGTGTTTCCCGAAACGTAAATCGAGAAAAACTCGCCCGTGATGCCGCTCGCCTTAAACCGCGCCAAATCGGTGTGAAACGGGTCGCCGTCGCGATGAAATTTACCGATTGAATTGGTCGACAAGTCGAAATCGTCGTCGACCAGCGGGCTTGGAATATCGTTGTGACCGTCGACGATAATCGCTTTTTTATGAACTTTCAAAGCCCGCTGCCAGAGCGCCGCGTCGGCGTCCGGCGGCATAGTCTGGGCAAAAACGGGAGCGCAAAAAGCAAAAACCAGAAGCAGACAGATGATTTTTTTCATAAGCTTAGGAACGCGGGAAAGATTTGCGATAAGTTTATCGTTTTTCCGAAAATTTGGCGAGAATGACGCGAACATTTTGTTTTCGCCGCGCGTTTCCGTGTTAGAATTTTCAAGCGAGGAAACTAATATGAACTCTGACAGCGAGGAAACTTTACGACCGGACGAAGCGACGAATAAGATTCTGGAAGCTATCGGCGGTTTGCACCGGGAAATGAACGAGCGTTTCGTAAAAACGGAAGCTCGTCTGACGAATATTGAAGCTCGTCTGACGAATATCGAAGGCGAGCTGAAGGACATGAAAGACTTGCAGCGCAGTTTCGCCATGCGTTTAGACCGTCACGAGGCGATGCTGTTAAATATGCGCGCGGATATGAAGATTTTACGCGCCGAAGTCGAAGGCTGGGCTTTGGACGTGCTGGATTTACAAAGAAAAGTCGCCTGAAGATTGTATAAAAAGCGAAAAAGCGAGGTGAAATTAATATGGATTCGGACAATCACGAAACTCTAAAGCAGGACGACGCGACGAATAAAATTCTGGAAGCTATCAACGCCTTGAGAACGGAAACGTTTGAGCGGCTGGATTCGCTCGACCGGCGTTTGTTCAGGCTCGAAAAGGAAGTCGGTGAAATGAAGGATTTGCAGTTGACCTTCGACGTGCGTCTCGACCGTCTGGAATCTATGGCGCACGAGTCCTTGCAGATTGCTTACGGCGTGCGCGCCGACGTGAAGGTTTTACGCGCGGAAGTTACGGCTTGGGCTTCGGACGTGACGGATTTACAAAGAAAAGTCGCCTGAAGATTTTCCGGGCGGCGAAAAGGGAATTTTTATAAAACGGAAACGGCGCGAAGAAAATTTTCTTCGCGCCGTTCCTTTGACAAGGGAGAGTAGTGGGCTTAGGTTGTAAAAATTACCAGTCGCGGCGGTCGCGGTAAACGTTGCGGCGATAGCGATACTGCTGTCTCATCAGCCTGCGTCTCTCGCTGTCGCTCAAATAACCGTCACGATAGGCGCGGTTCGAGCTGCGGTAAATTCTCGAACGCTGTCGCTGCAAACGCCAGTATTCGCGCGGCGAAATCCGCCCGTACCGGCTGCCCTGCTGCCAACCGTAAGTCCGGTACTGGCGGCGATAAACGCTGCGGCTGCGATTCCAGCGACGATTCTGGCTGCTGCGGTCGCCGTAAACGCTTCGTTCCCTGTATTCCCGGTCTCCGTCCTGTCTCCACTGCGCGTCCGCCGTCGCTGCATAAAGACTCAAGCTAAAAGCGATTGCCGAAACGACCAGACCGAATTTTCTCAAATAACTCATATACCTCTCCTTGTTCGTTCAAAAATTTACGAAATTCCGCCGCCCGAAAGAGGCGAGATTCCGCTTTAGCAAAGTTGCCGTGTCAGAAGTGATGAATCTTTCCCGCCGCGCGTTGTCAAAAAGTTTCAGAAAACCCAAATCGCGGAAAGCGAAAAAATATTGACGCTCACCGCTAAATAAAGTAAATTCACTTTGACTAACCGGCAGCAGAATAAATTATTAAGGGAGAAATATGAAACAAATCATTCGTTCAAAGATTTCGAGGAAATTTCTGACGCTCGCTTTTCTGATTTTCAGCTTGGTCTTTCTCGCTTCCAGCGACTTTTCGACACGCGCCGTCGAAGCCAGCGAATGCACCGACGCGTGCGTTGCTGATTTAGGCTGGTGTCATGAGGACTGCAACGACCCGAACACTACTTATACCGGCTGCCACGCCGCCTGCATCAGAGGCTACAACAATTGTGTCGCCGAGTGTGGTGAATGATTGAGCTAATAAAAAACGCAGAACTTGTGCGAGAATAAGTATCAGAAACGATAAACCGCTTATTAATCCTAAACAAGACTAAATGATTGTCTGTTTTTCCTGTTAATAGGCGGTTTATCGTTTTCCGTTATCCCTTATCCATTTCTTTTTACTCTTTCGTCGCCGTCAATTTGCGCGGCGGCGCGTTTTTGACGTATTT
>DATHBC010000299.1:0-3274 GCA_035296345.1 Pyrinomonadaceae bacterium
CGCGTCTCTGTGAACCTCGCCCGCCTGACCGGCGCAAATGTTTGGAGCGGCGCAAACGTTTTCAGCGCCGGTTTGTCGGCGAACAACTCGCTTATCACCAATGTCGGCAACCCGGTCAACGCCGGCGACGCGGTCAACAAAGCTTACACCGACGCGAATTTCGTGAAATTCGTTCCCGGCGCGGAACAGCTTTCGGTCGGCGACGCGAACGGCACGGCTCCGATGATTAACCTGCGCGGCGGCTCGACCTGCTGCTCGGGTCCGGGCGGGCACACTCCGGCTTGGTTCAAAGTTTTCCAGAACGGCAGCTTTGTGGCGACCGGAAACCTCGGAATCGGCGTTTCGCCGATGCAGGGCAAAGGCTATCGCACCTCGAGGGATACTTACAAGGGCGCTTTCCGCTCGGGTTATGCAGACAACGAATGGGACGACGCGAAGGTCGGTTTCTTCTCGTGGGCTGGCGGCAGCAACTCGACGGCTGAAGGTCTCTACGCCTTAGCGTTCGGCGACACGAACTACGCGCTCAGCACGAGCAGCATCGCCTTCGGCAGCGGCAACGAAGTCAAAGGCGCGGCTGGATTCTCGGCTGGCGCGGGCAACCGTGTGTGCGACACTTACGGCGTCGCGCTCGGTAACGGAGCGCAATCCGGCGGTCCGCTTCTCAACGGCAGATGCAACCCGGACACCTTCATCATTCGCGGTTTGGCTGCCTTTGCGCTGGGTTATAAAGTAATCGCTGACCAGGACCACTCGTTTGCGCTTGGCAAATTCGCTTCGAACAACGGCTGGTCGGGAACGTTCATCTGGAGCGACGGCTCGGCTCAGCAGTCGGCTGACACTTTCAGAAACACGGCGAACAACGAATTTGCGGCGCGCGCCACGGGCGGTTTCCGCTTCCGCACGAATCTGGGCGGCACGACGGGCTGTAACCTTCCGGCGGGTTCGGGCGTCTTCAACTGCACGTCCAGCCGCTTGACGAAAGAAAACTTCCTGAAAGTCGAAGGCTTCGACGTTCTTTCCCGGCTGCGCAAGATTCCGGTGACCTCGTGGAATTACATCTCGGAAGGTCAGCAGGTTCGCCACATCGGACCGATGGCGGAAGATTTCTACGAGCAGTTCGGTCTGGGCACGGGCAGCACTTCAATCGGCGTGCAGGATTTAGCCGGCGTGAGCATCGCGGCTGTTAAGGAACTCGACGCTCAGCTGCAGGAAAAAAATGCGGAGATTGAAAAGTTGAAAAACGAAATCAACGTGCTGAAAGCCAAAGAAACGGAAATGGAAAGACGCCTGCAGGCGATTGAAAAGGCTATCAATCAACAGAAATAAGCGATAAAAGCGAAACGCTTTTAGAGTGGAAAACGGAAAACGGATAATGGAAAATGAAGCAATCTTCAAATTTTCCATTATCCGTTTTCCGTTTTCCGTTATTTTTACACTAAGAAACGGCGGACGCGCTCTCCCCTTCACGTCCGCCGTTTCTACTTGGTCGCAATTGGCTTTCGCCGGTGCGACCAAACCCTTTAAAACTTTTTTTCAATAATCTTCGACCGGCAAGGTCACGTTCCTGTTCAGCCGAATCTCCACCACCTCGTCGGTTCTGATGCGCGCTTCTTTTCCTTTTCGCATTAAAGCCGCGCTCGTTCCCGCGCCCGCTCCGATTCCGGCTCCAATCAGCCCGCCGTTTTCCTTATTAGCCGCCGTTCCGATGAGAGCGCCGAGCGCCGTTGCGCCGATGACGGATAAGACGTTGCGCATCATTGGGCTTTTCGGTATTTCCTGATTAGTCAAAACCGCTTCAATCGGACGCTTTGCCCCGTTTGCCAGCCGCAGCGTTTCGAATTTGACTTCGAAACTGCCGCGCGCGCCGCCGTGCGAAGCAGGTTTAACGTTCGTTATTCTGCCTTCGATAACCGTTCCGATTGGGAGAATTTCCGTCTCGCGAAAGATGACCGGCTTGGAAACCGTGACGGTAAAAGTGTCATTGACGCTCGAAATCTTCGAATTGATTTCGTTGTCCATTTTCACCTGAATCGTCGTGCCCGCCCGCAGCGTATAAATGCTGTCGTCTGCCGTCGTCTCCTGCGCTGAAATCGAGATAACAAAGAGCAAAATGTAGATAAAAGCAAAGACTTTGGTCAAATCCTTCGAAATTTTCATATCGACCTCAATCTTCACGGACGCTTTCTGCGGCATCCGCGAATCATTAAAAGCAAAGCTTGTGCCATTAGTTAAAAAAGTTTCAGAAATTTTGCAACGTTAGGATTTTAACGGGTTTAGCGATGAAAGGAAAGTAAAATAATTTATATTCGGCGGCGGAGCGTTTTTTTAAATATACGATATGGAATGATGAGCGACTGATTTCGGTAGTTGAAGAAAGAAAAGCGCGGCGATGGAGAACCAGCCCAATCATTATATGCTGTTTTCCGATGTCAACCGGCAGCATAAACTGCGGTCGAGGTTTTTAAGAAATAATCAAGGGTTGGAATTTTGCGCGGGCGGCTTGGGAAGATTTTTGTATTTCATCGAGATATTTTCGGTTCTGACTATTTCCCACTGCCGCAGCGCCCAGCCGGTTTTCAGCTCCCATTCCGTGCGAATTTGTCCGGCGAGGGAACGCGGGTTCCTTACATATGAAGCCGACCTGGTTTTGACGTCGAGGACGATTGTCGCGCGCTCGCCGTCCATCTGTTTCTCGACGACGGCAATCTCTTTCGGTTCGTCTTCGTCAAAGCTCCAGCTAATCGGCTCGGCGGTCGCGCTCTCTTCGGGCACTTCTCTAACGAATGCGTCGTTAATCCGTTCGCGGATTACTTCTTCGGTAAGCTCGGGCAAGTCGTTTGAAGCAGATTCGCTCTGTTTGCCGTCGCCCTGCGAAGAAGACGGCGCGCAGCCCGACGAGCAGGCGAGCAGCAGGACTAAGCCTAAAAATGATGAAAGCAGGTATGTCGCGCGCGGCGCATTCCGGACGCGCCGAAGCGATTTCATCGCGAGCGGCAGGAATTTATCCGCGCGCATATCTTTACGGTCAGTCGCCCGCATAGCTAATCTCCATGCGGCGTATGTGCATACTCGCGAGAAAGAGCACGAAGCCCGTAAACAGAAGAAGACTCGGCACGGAAATCCACGCCGGCGTCGGTTCGACGAGCACCGCGAACGGACCTTCGGACATCGGCACGGGCACGAGCGATTGCAGGTAATGAATCACGCTTATTTTTTTCAAGAACGGCGGCAGCAGAAAGTTGATCCACTCCCAGCCGTAGAGCAACCCAGCCGG
>DATHBC010000300.1:0-3154 GCA_035296345.1 Pyrinomonadaceae bacterium
TGACTTCGGCTTGAAGGCGTTGCGCGCTCAGCGTTTCCAGCAGATGCTCGCGCATCGCGTCGCGGGCGGCTTCCGTGTCGCGGTCGCGCATCGCGCGGTAAATGCCGCGATGCTGCTCCGCCGATTCCTTCAGGTCGGTCGCGCGCTTGACGGTTTTGCTGCGATACTCAAACAAAATCGTCGCCATCATATTCATCAGCGCCGTCAAAACCCGGTTTTGCGAAGCGGCGGCGATAACCCGGTGAAAGCGCATTTCGTGGACGAGATACTGCTCCGGCTCGTCGAGCGAGGCGTACATTCCCGCCACTTCTTCCGCCATCTGCGTTATCTGCTCGGACGTGGCGCGTTCGGCGGCGAGCCCGGCGATGCTCATTTCCAGCGACAGGCGCGCCTCGAACATTTCGTCAGACGTAAATCCGTGCAAGGACGCCATCAGTCGCAGAGGGCTGCCGTCGAGCGTCGGCGATTCTTCGGCGGCGGCGACGAAAGTGCCCGCGCCCTGTCGCGATTGCAAAATTCCGACGCTTGCCAGCGAGCGGATTCCGGCGCGCAAAGTCGGACGACTGACGCCGAGCAGTTTCGCCAAATCGCGCTCCGGCGGCAGACGGTCGCCCGCCGAAAGCTCGCCGCTGTGAATCATATTTCGCAGGCGCGAAACGACTTCTTCCGACGAATTGCCGCCCTTTTCGATTTCTATCGTTTTGAAAATGTTCCTTCTCGTTTCCGACATCCGATTTTCCGACAACGAACCAAGCCGTCTTTGATTTTGCCGGTTTTGCGCGACTTAGCTTTATAGTAGCGCAGACGCAAAATTTTGTCGAAAATTTTTACGCCCGATTTTCAAAGCCCGGAGTTAACCCTTTCGCTCTTTATATCTCGCTTTTAAATTTTATTATTTCTGCGGCTCTCGCCTTCCGGCACGAGGCTTTTATTGGAAAGAAGGCTTTATTAAATATTTGAAGCTTATGAAAAAACCCAAAAAATTTTATTGACTTTAAACGATAAAGTGCAGTATAAGAAATTCCATCCCGCGCAGGGCAATTCGGGTTTATATAAAATTTCCGGACGGCAAAAACGCGAAAAAAAGTCGTCTTTTCTTCTGTTGCCGCACGGTAATCGACAGTTTGCGTGTAATTTGTAATGTCAGTTAATAGAATCAGCCGCCACGAAAGCGGCGCGAAAGAAATCAGAAAACACAGAGAGATTCGAGCCTCGGATTTCAGGTCTTTTCGTTTTGCGGTCATGGCGATGTTTCTCTTCGTCCTCGTCGTTTTCAGCCTGAGTTATCAAAAACCGGAGCTGACGGAGCGAGGCGCGAAAGAGCAGCCGCAGCCGCCGCTGGCGGAACGGATTGAGGAAAGCCGCGTCACGTTTTTAGCCGTCGGCGATATGATGATTTCGCGCGGCGTCGCGCGCGCCATCACGCGGGCAAACGACCCGCTCGTGCCGTTTCGGAAAATGGACGCAATCTTTCGCTCGACCGATTTCAATTTCGGCAATCTGGAAGTCCCGATTTCCGGCAACAACGAAATTATCGGCAAAGGCTTGGTCTTTAATATGCACACGCGCGACATCGCCGGGCTGAAAGCCTACAATTTTAAAGTTCTCAACTTTGCCAACAACCACGCGCTCGACCAGGGCATAAACGGCTTGCGGCGGACGCGGCAGATTTTAGACGAGCACGGCTTGACGTATCTCGGCGTCGGCGACAATCCGGAGCAGGCTTGGCAGCCGAAAACCATCACGGTCAAAGGCGTGAAAATCGGTTTCGTCGGCGCGTCGTACGCCTCGGTTAACGACGGCGGCGCGACGCGCAACGATTTCGTCGCGCGCATCGAAGACCATGAGCGACTCAAAGCGGCGATTGACCAACTGCGTTTCGAAGGCGCTGATTTCATCGTCGCCACGATGCACGCCGGCGTCGAATACACGCGCCGCCCGCACCAGCCGCAAATCGACTTTGCGCGCTCGGCGATTGATTTCGGCGCGGACATCGTCATCGGCGCGCACCCGCACTGGATACAGATTTTCGAGAATTACAAGGGCAAATATATTTTCTATTCGCTCGGCAATTTTATCTTTGACCAGGAATGGAGCCGCGACACGAAAGAAGGTCTGGCTTTAAAAATCACCGTGCAGAAAAAGAGCCGGAACTCTTCCGCGCCGAATCCTGATTTTCCCGCGCCGCCGCCGCCGCAGCAAGAGGCGCGCGTCGAGCAAATCGAATTAATTCCCGTCGTTATCGAAAATTACAGCACGCCGCGCCCGGCGACCGAAGCGGAAGCGCAGCAAATCCTGGGAAAAATCGGCGCGACCGGGAAAATCATCAAGCCGCAGATGTGAAATGCGAAATAATAAACGAATTTAAAAAGACCGCCGCTTCCTGCGCAGAAAGCGACGGTCTCGGTTTTTTATATCAGGTTTCTCCTTCTTTATTTAAAGCTCTCCGACCTGATATTTATCGCTCCGAAAAGCATCAGCGGCGGGCGGTGAATCGCTGAACTCTGTCGCCGATAGACACGACTTCGCGAATAACCTCCAGACCACGTCCGATGATAACGGCAACCTTCCAGAGTTTTTTGCCGGCAACCGGTCGATTGATAACCGCCGAATTTGGGTATACGTTCGGAACGGGCGGAATCGGTGTCGTTATTTGCGTATATATATCGACCACGTCTTCGATGACCCCGAGCAGGTTGATAAATCTGCTCGCAGCCGCCGAACCGGCAATCGTGGCGACGTTGGCGGCGATGCCCCTGGCGAACTTGAATAAATCGAAAGCGTATCGCCAGACGCTGCGCTTGCCTCTCTGGTAAGCCTTGCTGTCGATAAATCCGAGCACCGCGCCCGCTATCTTCAGAACATTGCTCAGCTTGGTGACGCCGAATAAATCCAGTATCTTCGTCGCCAGCGCAATGCCCTGCTGGATGGCTTTTATCACGGCTTTGGCGACCGCGCCCGCCGCGGCGTTGGCGGCTGCCCTGACCGCCTGCACGAACTGTATAGCCGTGTTCCCTATATCAGCCAGCGCGCCTATTATCCTGAACACCCGGCTGACGTTTGTGTAGCCGAGCGCCGCCGTTATCTGCGAAATGGCGTTGGCGACCGCGCCTATCGCCATGACGATATTGACCAGCGTCGGCGCGATGACGGC
>DATHBC010000301.1:0-2489 GCA_035296345.1 Pyrinomonadaceae bacterium
TGATCCAGTATTGAATGCGGTCGTGTTTTAAATTCACTTCCGCCGGATTCATCATCGGGTTATAAGTGCCGACGTTTTCGATGTATTTCCCGTCACGCTTCGAGCGTTTTTCCTTAACCACAAGGCGATAAAAAGGTTTTCCCTTTGCGCCCATTCTCATTAAACTGATTGCTAACATAATTCTCCGTTGAGAGGTTAGATGCTGGATGCTAGATGCTAGTTTTTACTGACATCTGACATCTGACATCTAACGTCTTTTTTTGTGTCTCTTCTTTTTCTTTAATCTTTTTGCCAAAGAATCTTTTGTTTCTTCGTAATCGTTATCGAAATCTTCCATCCCGCCGTCGCCGTTCGCGCCGCCGAGCAAGCCGCCCAAACCGCCGCCGAGCATTCCGCCGAGCCCGCCGCCCAAGCCGCCCATCATTTTTTTGCCGAGACCGCCGAACAAGCCGCCGCGATTCATCTGCTGCATCATCTTGCGCATCTGCTCGTATTGGCGAATCAGCGCGTTGACCTCGGAAATGGTCGAGCCTGAGCCGTTGGCGATGCGCGTCTTGCGGCTCGCGTCGAGAATCTTGTAATTGGCGCGTTCCGCCCTTGTCATCGAATCGATAATCGCTTCGGTGCGCTTCATCTGCGCCTCGACCTGCTCGGATTGCTCGTCGCTTAATTGCAGCCCGCCCATTAATTGTTCGGGCAGCATCTTCATCAATTTCGACATCGAGCCGAGTTTTTTGAATTGTCTGAGCTGATTGCGAAAATCTTCCAGCGTAAACTGGTTTTTCTGCATTTTCAGCAGCTGCTCTTCGGCTTCGTCCTGGTCGATTTTCCCCTGAACTTCTTCGATGAGCGATAAAACGTCGCCCATGCCGAGGATTCTCTGCCCGATACGGTCGGGATAAAACGGCTCAATCGCGTCGTATTTTTCGCCGACGCCGACAAATTTCACGGGCTGACCGATAACCTGTTTGATGGAAAGAGCCGCGCCGCCGCGCGCGTCGCCGTCCATTTTCGTCAAAATCACGCCCGTGATTCCGACGCGGCGATGAAATTCTTCCGCCGAGCGAACCGCGTCCTGCCCGGTCATCGCGTCGGCGACGAACAAAACTTCGACCGGTTTTGTTTCAGCCTTGATTTGCTCGAGCTCGACCATCAAATCGTCGTCGATGTGCAGGCGTCCGGCGGTGTCAATCATCAGGGTGTCGTAGCCGGTTTCCTGCGCGTAACGCATCGCGCCGCGCACTAATGTCATCGGGTCGTTCGTCGTTTTGTCTTCGTAAATCGCCTGCCCGACCGCGTTCGCCACGACTTTTAACTGCTCGCGCGCCGCCGGGCGATAAACGTCGACCGAAACCAGCAGCGGTTTTCTTTCCTGATTTTTCGCCAGCCAGTTCGAGATTTTTCCGGTCGAGGTCGTTTTACCCGAACCTTGCAGACCGACGACCATCACGACGTTCGGAACCGCGCGCGTGAAAACCAGCCGCGAAGAAGTTCCGCCCATCAATTCGACCAGCTCGTCGTAAACGATTTTGACGACCTGCTCGTGCGGTTTCAGGTCTTGCCAGACTTCCTGTCCTTCGGCTTTCGAGCGGACGGATTCGACAAAATCCTTTGCCACCTTGTAGTTAACGTCGGCTTCGAGCAGCGCCATGCGGATTTCGCGCAGGGCGACGTCGACGTGCTCGGGCGTGAGTTTGCCCTCGCCGCGCAGGTTTTTGAGAGTTTTTTTCAGTTTGTCGGACAGCGACTCGAACATATGTATTTTTTTGTATCGTCAGTGTCTTGTTTTAATTCACAAAGCAAACTTTCCAAGAGCTGCACAGAGACGAGCGGCGATAGTAGCCGAAATTTTAGATGATAAATGCCGCGCCCTCCGATGTCAAGAAACGAGCCTTAAATATGACTGAAAACGCTTTTATTTCTTGATTTTTCTCAGACGGAACGAAACTTGCCGTAATTGCCGCGCGTCGGGAGCAAATGCGCGCATTTGCTCCCGACAAAACTTGAGGAGGATTTATGAGAGTCAATTTATACAGCTTAGGATTAGGGGCGGTTTTAGCCGCGGCGGTCGTCGTTTCTTCGGCGTGCGGCGGTCCCGAAGCGGGCAGCGGCGTCAACACGACCAACGCCAATCGCTCGAACAATGCCAACACGGCGACGGTCGTCAACAGTAATACAAACGCCGCGATTACGACGACCAACGGCACGACAAATGCCAATTCCAATATGGGGAACGGCATGACGGGCAATTCGAATATGAACGGCGGCAATTCAAATATGCGCGCTAATTCCGGCAATGCAAATATGAGAAATTCGAACATGAACAGGTAACGGTTCGAGGAATTTCGCATAAATACGGGCGGGTTTTTTATAAACCCGCCTTTTCATTTTATTTTATCGCCGACCCGGCGGCGCTTCATCTATTTTACCGGCTCGATTGACAGCGCCGTGTCTTTTGTGATTTTCTTCTCAATGGAACGAAAGTTGCC
>DATHBC010000302.1:0-3325 GCA_035296345.1 Pyrinomonadaceae bacterium
ACGCAAATTACAGCGTCGCCGAGATAAACACGATGGCGAAGATATGCTGTCAGAAAGCCCGCCGCTTTGAGGATGCCGGTTCTTATGAAACGGCTGAAAGTGTAATGCAGCCGTTCTGGAACGGCGTCGGCGCGCGACCGCATCTGGAACGCCTCGACGAAAACGTCAAAGCCGAAGTTTTGCTGCGCTCGGGCGTCATCACCGGCTGGATCGGAAACAACAAGTCGATTCCGCACTCGCAGGAATGGGCGAAGGATTTAATCAGCGAAAGCCTGTTCGTTTTTGAAAGCCTCGGCTTAGCCGAAAAAGCGGTCGAGGCGCAAATTGAGCTCGCGCCCTGCTACTGGCGCGGCGGCGCTTTTGACGAGGCGCGAATTTTTCTTTCGCTGACCATCGAAAAAATCAAATTCGACGAGAGCATAAGCGACGACATAAAAGCTCTGGCTTATCTGCGCCGCGCCGTTCTCGGCAACGACGAGGCGCTGCACCGCGAGGCGATTTATTATCTCGAACAGGGCAGCAAGTTTTTCGATTCCGACAAAAATCCGTCGCTCAGAGGCAAGTATCACAACCAGATGGGCATCGCGCTGCAATCAATCGGTGATTCGCAAAACAGCCCGGATTTTCTCGACCGCGCGCTGATTGAATATTCAGCCGCCGGAATGTATTTCGAGGAAGCGGGACACAAACGCTACACGGCTTTTGTCGAAAACAACATCGGGATGGTTTATCTGTCGCTGAAAAAATTTGCCGAAGCGCACGGGCATTTCGAGACGGCGAAAAAGATTTTCACCAATCTGAAAGAGCATATTTTCGGCGCGCAGGTCGACGAATCAATCGCCAAGGCGCTGATCGGGCAGGGTTTGCCGGAAATCGCCGAAAGATTCGCCCGGCGCAGCTCGGCGGCGTTTGAAAAAGCCGAAAGATTCGCGCTGATGATTGAATCGCAGATTACGCTGGGCATCGCGCTGGCGCGTATGAAAAAATTCGAACAGGCGCGCATCGAGTTTGAAAATGCCGAGCAGATAGCCAGCCGGATGACCTTACCGAATCTGGCGGGATTGGCTGTCCTGACGCTGCTCGAAGAATTGGAAACGCAGTTTTCGCCCCTTGAATTTACCGATTATTACAATAAAGCCGACCGCTATTTCGGCAGCCAGCCGGAAATCGAAACGCTCCGCCGAATGCGGAAAATCGCCGCGCGCCTGATAAACGACAATAATCATCCGCCGCAACAGCAGCGACGCGCCGCAGCCGCCCGCGCCGAAAAACGTCCGGCTTCATCCGATATGCCCGAAGAAGAGATTGTAAGCGAAGAGGAAAAAATAAATGAGATAATTAATTCTTCGCAAACCCGTCTGAAAAAAACGGTCGAATTCACTTCCGAAGCGGTCGCCGCGATGCGGAACCTGTTTCTGGACAGCAGCGGTCTGAATCGTCTGGAAGACCTCGTCCGGCGGACAATCGAAAAATCCGAGAACAATGCCGTGATTACTTCCGAGGCGGTCGAGGTCGTCGCTCTCAGAAATTCGCCCGAAGCCGATTTTGCCTGCCCGTGGCAAAATTTATCGCTGCGCGAGCTGACGCAGAATATCGAAAAAAGATTGATTCAGCTCGCTCTGAAAGAAGCCGGCGGCAAAATTACCGGAGCCGCCAAGCTGCTCGGCTTTAAACATTACGAAATGCTTCATTCGATTATCAAAAGCCGTCACCCGGAACTGCTCGAACAGAGAATCCCGCCTGTCAAACGCCGCAAGAGCATCATAAAAAAATCAAAATAATTTTTCGGATTCAGCCGCTTCTAAGTTGCTGAATCCATTCGTTTTCGCCTTATACAATATTCTTGTAAAACTAAATAACTATAATTTTTTCAAAAATATATGTTGACAAGAAATAAAATCAGGCGCATTATTCTGTCATCTAAATTTCCGACGGAAAATTTAACTCGAAAAAACGAACACCGGGAATTCCGCAGGCAGACATCAGCACTGCCGGCTGCCTTCGGAATTCACAAAACCTAAACCCTAGCTTTAGCGGTCGATTTGTCTCGCCAGTCATCAGTCAGAAGGCTGAGAGATGAAAAACCGTCAATAAACAACCAGAGGAGAAAAAATATGTTGACAGGTAAAGATGAATTTAATTTCCCGAAAGTCAGCATTTTGGGGAATAAACGAGCAAGGAAAAACAACAATCGGCGAAAACGGGCGGCTTCCGCCGCCGCCGGTGCAGCGCAGCCCGGAAACCTGGGGCGGAAAATCGCGGGCTTTCTGACGAGCAAATCGTTTACGCGAAAGACAGTCAGCCTTTTGCTGATTCTGTCGCTGCTGGCGCAGACGACGCCGGCAATGCACATCAGCCTTCTGACGACTGCCGCCGAGCTGAAAAACGATTTGGTTTTCTCGCTGAGCTCCAGCCCGATGCTGGCTTTTATGAACAGCACGTTGAAGGGCAAAAAAGCGCCGAAACAGCAGGACGGCACGACGGCGAAGGCAATCACCCAAATTCAGGTTCTGCCCGCCGTTTCCGAGATGATTGAAGGCGACCGGATAGCTTTTACCGCTCTCGGCATCGACGCGGAAGGCAACGCCGTGGGCGGAATCAAGTTCGCGTGGTCTTGTTTCGACATCGGCGCGAATCAAAGCTCGCCGATTTCGGCGAACGGTATTTTTAAACCGACTTACCCGAGCGATTATAAAATCACGGTCGCCGGCGGAGGCTTGAAAACCGCGTTTCAGGTAAAAGTCAAACCCGGCTTGAATCGCCGGGCGACCGACCGACCGACCAGCGAAGTCAGCGTCTCGACGCAGACGACCGGCGCGACGCCGAGCGAAATGGGCGCGAAAACAGGTTCGAAAGACGACCAGCAGGAGCAGCCGAGCAGCCTGGTCGACGAAAACGGCTGGAATCCCGGCAACTACGGCGATTCGGACAATCCGGGCAACACCATCGGCAACCCGCCCGGCGCGCCCGGCGACGAGGGCGCGGGCAGCGGAAATTTTCAGCTTATCACGCAGATTCTCGACCTGAACACGCGCGGCGCGGATATGTCTCTGAAGCTCGCTTATAACTCGCGCCTCTGGGCAAAATCCGGCAACAACATCACCTATGACATCGACAAAGGATTTCCGTCTCCGGGCTGGAATCTGGGATTCGGCAAGATGATTCTGCCGGGCGGCAATTCCGGCGCGATGATAGTGGAACCGGACGGCACGCGCCACTCCTACACGGGAACGGTCACGACCTACGGAACGTCGCAGTGGTTTAACGGTTACACGACCGACGGCAGCTTTATCGATTACGGCTACAGCGGCTATAACGGCTACAC
>DATHBC010000303.1:0-2276 GCA_035296345.1 Pyrinomonadaceae bacterium
GACCCGGAAAATCCGGAAACGCAAGCCGAGCTGCGCGGCGAGCTGAAGCATCTGCTCAAAGCCAGTCCCGAAACCGCCGCGAAACTGGAAGAACTGGTCGTCAGGTTAAAAGATATGTCGTCGGAAATCACCAACGAGCAAATCGAAGACAGCACAATCGACAACGAGATGAAACGGGGCGAGGGCAGAGCCGTAATTTCCAACAAGGGAATCCGCGGCAGCAAAATCAGCAATAAGATGAATTAAACCGGCTGGCGCGAATCGACACGCCGCGACGCATTTTAATTTTTGTGCCGGGCGCGCAGAATCCTTATGCTCGAAACGACCGGAATAATTTCCAACAAAGACATCGAAGACTCGGAGATTGTCAATCGAATCGTCGAGTTCGTCGCGCCCGGTCAAATATCGGTCGAGATTCATAACCTGAACGTTAAAGATTCGACCGTTATCAATAACGTGACAATCGCGCTCAGCCGTTCGCTCGAATACGAGGATTTGCTCAAAACGCAGAAACGGCTCGAAAAACTGCTCGCGCGCATTCCCGCGGACGAAGCGCAGGAGCGTCTGGAAGTCAGCGCCGAGCTGAGCCGTCACCGGGAAGTCCTCGTCGAATTCGTCAGGGACGTTTTAGCCGTCGCCCGGCAATTTAACCGGATTGAGATAAACACCGAGCGGCTGCGCCGCGCCCGGGAGCTTTTCGACGAGGGCAAATTCAGCGAAGGTCGCGCGATTCTGGAATTGGAAGTCGAGCAGGCGCGCGACGAGGAATCGCTGCTGCTGGTCAGGCGCGACGAATACGAGACCGACATCGCGCCGAAGCTCAAAACTCTCGCCGAGAGCCGCGCCGCGCTCGCCGCGCTGACGCTCGTCGATTACACAAACCCGAACCGCCTCGAGACGGCGTGCGGGCATTTCGAGCAGTCCATCAAACTTTTCGCCGACGAATCGACCGTTTTTTTCTACGCTTATCTGCTGGCGAGATACAACCGGTTTGCCGAAGCCGAAAAGTATTACCGGCATTACCTGCGCGAATTTTCGGGAAAAATTCCGCCCGCGGACAGGGCGACGACGCTGAACAATCTCGCCAACCTGCACACGAACCTGAACAAATACGACGAAGCGCTGGACGAGTACGACGACGCGCTGCGCCTTTACCGCGAGTTAGCCGCGACCGACCCGGAAACGCATCTCGCGGACGTGGTGATGACCTTGAACAACCGCGCGTTTCTGCACAAATGGCTCGGCAAATACGACGAAGCCTTAAAAGAATACGACGAAGCCCTGAACATTTGTCGAAGCTTCGCCCTCGTTGAAACGGCAAGCAAAGCGGCGGCGGCTGAAGGAGCGAACCCGGCGGAAAACAAACGTTTCTTTCTGGCGACGACCCTGAACAACCTGGGAAATTTGTCGAAAGATTTGCACCGCTACGACCGAGCCTTAAAGGAATACGGCGAAGCCCTGCCGATTTACCGCTCTCTCGCCGCCGCCGCGCCGAAAACTTATCAACGCTACGTCGCCGCCGCCTTGAATAACCTGGCTCTGCTGCATCAGAGGCAAAACGAATTTGCGATTGCCGGCGACGAATACGCCGAAGCTCTCGGCATCTACCGCGAGCTGTACGCCGCCGACCCGTATATTTATCTGCCCTCGCTGTCCGGCGCGCTGACGAATCTGGCGAACCTGCATCTGGCTCGGGAAAATTACGACGCGGCTTTGCGGGAATACGAGGAAGCCGTCGGCTTTTACCGCTCTTTAGCCGTAGTCGACCCCGAAGCCTTTCAGCCCTACGTGGCGATGACTTTAAACAATCTGGCTGTGCTGCATCAAAACCGGGAGCGATTTGCCGAAGCCGCGCGGGCTTTCGAAGAAACGCTGGAAATCCAGCGCGCTCTCGCCGCCGCTCACCCGGAAGCCTATCTGCCCTACGTCGCCGGAACGCTGAACAATATGGCGACGCTTTATCATAAACAGGGCAAAGCCGCCGAAGCCCTGCCGAAATACGAGGAAACCCTGAAAATCCGCCGCGCCCTGCACGCCCGCACGCCCGAAGCCTACGCGCCCGATTTGGCGATGACCTTGATGAACCTCGCCATGTTCCACCAATCGCCCGCGCCCGACCGCGAAAAATCCATCGCCTGCGCCGCCGAAGCCGTCGTCATTCTCACCCCGCTCAGCCCGACCGTGCCCGCCGCCGCGTCCTACACGCAATCGGCATTAGTCATCCTGATGGATTGGGGCTTGACGGACGAAGAAATCCAGCGGCTAATCATGGAGAA
>DATHBC010000304.1:0-5145 GCA_035296345.1 Pyrinomonadaceae bacterium
GCCGTACATTTCGCCCAGGGCGACTGCCGAAAAATCGCCTCGCAGGTCAACCGCCGCGACTCTTTCCATCTGTTCTTCATTTAATTCGGCGGCGGGCGCGGACTCGTCGAAATCCGGCTCGGAAAAACCGGCGTAAGCCGAAATGCTGGAAATAAAAACGTATTGCCCGACCGAATCCTTCAACGCCGCGGCGGACATTTTCACGCTCTGCGGCAGGTAACCGCAGGTGTCGATGACGGCGTCCCACGCGCGCCCGCTCAACCTGTCCAAATCGGCGTGGCGGTCGCCGCGAATCTGCTCGACGCCCGCGAAATTTTCGGTCGAATATCTGCCGCGATTAAAAAGCGTCACCGCGTGACCGCGAGCCTGCGCCGCCGCGATTAAATGCCGCCCTAAGAATTTCGTTCCGCCGATAATGAGAATTTTCATAAGATTTTAAAGGGTGAAAAGTGAAAAAGTGAAAAAGCACATCGAACAAACATCAACAAAACTTTTTCACCTTTTCACTTTTTCACTTTTTCACTTTTTCAGCCTTTAATTTGATAAAACGCTTTGCGCCCCAAATATCGCGCCGCGCTGCCCAAATCTTCCTCGATTCGCAAAAGCTGGTTGTATTTGGCGATTCTGTCCGAGCGCGAGAGCGAGCCGGTTTTGATTTGCCCGGCGTTGGTCGCCACGGCTAAATCGGCGATGAAAGAATCTTCCGTTTCGCCCGAGCGATGCGAGATAACGGCGGTCATATTATTGGTTTTGGCAAGCTCGATGGCGTCCAGAGTTTCGGTCAAGGTTCCGATTTGATTGACTTTTATCAAAATCGAATTTGCCGCGCCCGTGTCGATTCCCTTTTGCAGAAATTTCGTGTTCGTGACGAACAAATCGTCGCCGACGAGCTGGATTTTTTCGCCGAGCTGCCCGGTAATATTTCGCCAGCCGTCCCAATCGGATTCGCCCATTCCGTCTTCGATGGAGATTATCGGGTATTTGCTGACCCAATCCGCCCAGTAAGCGACCATTTCGTCGGAGGAAAGCTCGCGTTTGTCGCTCTTTTTGAAAACGTATTTACCGTCTATATAAAATTCGCTCGCCGCCGGGTCGAGCGCGAGCAGAACGTTTTCGCCCGCTTTATAACCGGCTTTTTCGATGGCTTCCAGAATCGTCTCAATCGCTTCTTCGTTCGATTTCAGATTCGGCGCAAAACCGCCTTCGTCGCCGACGCTCGTCGCGTAGCCGCGCGATTTGAGAACCGATTTCAAATTGTGAAAAATCTCCGCGCCCGCCCGCAAGCCTTCGGAAAACGTTTCCGCGCCGACGGGCATAATCATAAATTCCTGAAAATCGACGTTGTTGTCGGCGTGCGCGCCGCCGTTGATGATGTTCATCATCGGCACGGGCAGCGTCCGGGCATTTGTGCCGCCGAGATAACGGTAAAGCGGAACTTCGAGAAACGCCGCCGCCGCGCGAGCCGTCGCCATCGAAACCGCCAGCAGGGCGTTTGCGCCGAGATTCGATTTGTTGTCGGTTCCGTCCAGCGCGAGCATCGTTTCGTCAATCAGCGTCTGGTCGAGCGCGTCCAAGCCTTCCAGCTCGTAGGCGATTTTTTCGTTGACGTTTTCGACCGCGTTTAAAACGCCTTTGCCCAGAAAGCGCGCCGCGTCGCCGTCGCGCAGCTCGACGGCTTCGTTTTCGCCGGTCGAAGCGCCCGAAGGCACGGCGGCGCGTCCCTTTTCGCCCGATTCCAAAATCACTTCCGCTTCCAGCGTCGGATTGCCGCGCGAATCCAGGATTTCCCGCGCCCAGACTTGTTCGATTAGACTCATTTTGATAAAAGACTCCGTTTATTAAAAGATTTAGATAAAGCTTGTTTGATAAATTTAACGTGAATCGGAAGGAAAAACAAAAAGAGAGCGGTAAGCGGTAAACGGCAAGTGGTAAGTTGCATAGGCTGAATATCGAGTTTTAAATAAAAACTCGATATTTAACGGCTGCAACTTACCACTTGCCGTTTACCGCTCACCACTTTTACACTTTTTCCAGCCTGACTCTTAAAATTCGTCGTTTATCGACCTTTTCGACGTGAAAAACGTGACCGTTGAAACGAACGCTCTCGCCCTCGTTCAAAATTTGCCCCGATTCGTTCATCAGAAATCCGGCAATCGTCGTGTAGCTTTCCGAAACCGGCAGATTCATTCCCAGACGACGATTCAAATCTCTGACCGCCAAGCCGCCGTCCAGAAGATACGAGTTGTCCTGAATTTTCTGAATCTGCTCGTTGACTTCCTCGTCGTGCTCGTCGGAAATATCGCCGACGATTTCTTCCAGAAGGTCTTCCAGCGTAATAATGCCCTCGACGCCGCCGTGCTCGTCGACGACAAAGCCGAAATGAAATTTTTCCTTCTGCATCTGCCGCAGAACGTCTTCGAGCCGCGCCGTATCGACGACGTAAACCGGCTTTTGCAAAACTTTATCGAGCCGGAAAACCTTCGGGCGCAAAAGAAACGGCATCACGTCTTTCGAGTGGATGACGCCCGCGATGTCGTCCAGCGATTCGCGATAAACCGGCAGGCGCGAATAACCGTATTGACGAAAAGCGCGCGCGATTTCCTCGACGCCGGACGCCGCCGGAATCGCGGCAATCTCGGTGCGCGGAATCATCGCCTCGCGCACGGTCGTCTCGGAAAATTCAAAAACACGGTTGATTAATTTGCGCTCTTCCTGATTCAAATGCCCGCTTTCCTCGGAGATTTTGACGAGCTGGCGGATTTCGTCTTCGGTGTAAATCGAGGCGTGCTCGCTGGTGGCGTGCAAGCCGAAAAGATTGACGGTTTTCGCGCTCGCCCAATCCAGCGCGTGGATAAAAGGCTTAAAAGCCTTATAAAAAATCAGCATCGGCAGCGCCGTTCCCATCGCCACTTTTTCGGCGAGCTGCAAGCCAAACAGCTTCGGAGCCTGCTCGCCCAAAACGATGTGCAAACACGTAACGATGATAAAGGCGATTAGATAGGAAACGAAATGCCGCGCGCCTTCCGGCAGATACGCGCTCAGAACGCCGCCGAGCATCGCCTCGACGACCGGCTCGCCCAACGCGCCCAAACCTAATGAAGCCAGCGTGATGCCGAGCTGCGAGGCGGAAAGATACGCATTCAGATTGTTGAGCAGATTCAGCAGCCGCTGCGCGCTTTTATTGCCTTCGGCGGCGAGCGTTTCGATGCGCGAACGCCGCACGCCGACGTATGCGAATTCAGCCGCGACGAAAAAGCCGTTCAGGGCTACCAGAATCAGCACGGCGGTAATTTTGATGGCGATTGAACCCCAGGAAGAAGCCTCTGCGGGCGCGGCGGGCAGGTCGCCCGCAAAGAAAAGCAAGATATTACTGAAAGAATCGTCCATTGTTGCGAAATATATTTTCTCGTCAAAAAAATCAACTTTGAAAAATAATTTTTGATTATAACATTTTCGCCCGGTCGATGTTAAGACTTTCTATATTTCGCCGCCGAAGCGCGCGTTTTCCAGAATGTCCTCGATTAAAGGCTGGCACGAGCCGCAGCCGCCGCCCGCGTTGCAGATTTCGGTGATTTCCCCGACCGTCCCGGGCGAAAACTCTTTGATGACGCGCTCAATAGTTTCTTCCGAAACGCCGAAGCAGGTGCAGACGAGCGCCTTTTCGCCCGTAAATTCTTCGACCAGCGCGGCGCGAAAATCCGCCAGAGCCGCCGAAAAAGCGTCCAGACAAAGATTCAGACAATGACTGCGATGCGCGGGAAATTTATCGAGGTCGGTTTCGATTTGCCCGTGCAGTTCCGGACGGTCTAAGCCGTGCAGCTCGGTTAATTTTCTGCCCGCGATTTTTTCCGAAAGCTTTTCCGCGGCGGCGATTAGAAACCCGCAGCCGCTCGTTTGATATTTCGCTTCAAGAATTTCCTTTGTCCGCTTTTCAATCCGCAAAGTAAAACGCGCCGCCGCGCCGCAGACGAAGCTCGCTTCCGTCCCGACCGCGTTCGCGCCCGCCGCTCTGCCCGCGTGACGCGGCGCGCGGAATTTTTCGCTGATTTGGTCGGGATAAAATTTCATCAGGTAAAAAAACCGAACTGCCCGGCGGCGGAAATGCGCGCGAAGCGTTTCTAATCTAAAATAAACACGAGAAGCGTTCGCGCGTGACTAGAATAGTAAATTGCAGATTAAAATCAAAGGAAAACCGTGAAATTAAAAATCAGGCAGACGGCAATCGCCCTCGCGCTCGTTTTTGTTTTCGGCGCGGCTGGCGGTTTTGCCCAACAAAATAATATGACCGGAAACACGCGCCCGCGCGCTCGCGAAGCGGGACTGAAAATCGGGATTCTGCCCGCCGGAGCGTTGAATTCGATAACGGACGTCGCCGGCGTCAAAGTCGGTCACGCGACGATTATTCGCGGCGAAAACATCCGCACGGGCGTGACCGCCGTTCTGCCGCACGGCGGAAATCTCTTTCAGGAAAAAGTTCCGGGCGCGGTTTTCGTCGGCAACGGTTTCGGCAAGCTCGCCGGCTCGACGCAGGTTAACGAGCTCGGCGAAATCGAAACGCCGGTTCTGCTCACCTCGACTTTGAGCGTCCCGCGCGCCTCGGATTTTCTGCTGGATTACATGCTCGGTCTCGCGGGCAATGAAACGGTGCAGTCAATCAATCCGCTCGTCGCGGAAACGAACGACGGTTTTTTAAACGACATTCGCGGGCGGCACGTGACGCGTGAAGACGTTTTCACGGCAATCAAAAACGCGCAGGGCGAGCGCGTCGAAGAAGGCTCCATCGGCGCGGGAACCGGAACCGTCGCCTTCGGCTGGAAAGGCGGCATCGGAACGGCTTCGCGCCGCCTGCCCGCTTCTCTCGGCGGTTTCGCGGTCGGCGTTCTCGTCCAGACGAATTTCGGCGGCGTGCTCTCGATTGACGGCGCGCCGGTCGGGCTCGAATTAGGAAAATATTTTCTGAAAGACGCGATTGAAAAGGAAACTAAACAAAATTCAAAAACTTCGGAAAACAAAATTGACCTGAACGACCGGGCTGACGGCTCGATAATCATCGTCATCGCGACGGACGCGCCCGTAGACGCGCGGCAGCTGAAAAGAATGGCGGCGCGCTCGATGAGCGGTCTGGCGCGCACCGGTTCGGCGATG
>DATHBC010000305.1:0-5518 GCA_035296345.1 Pyrinomonadaceae bacterium
CGACAAACATTTCGTAAATTTCCAGAATCGCGCCGAGCTTGCGCGTTAAAGTTTCCGGGTCAATATGCGTCAAATCAAGATAAACCTGATTTTCGCCGTTCACGCCGCCGCCTTCCAGACAAACCTGAAAAATCTCGCGCGTGGCGATGTCGCGCGGAACGAGATTGCCGTAAGCCGGATATTTTTCTTCGAGAAAATAGCGGCGTTCGGCTTCCGGAATGTCTTTCGGGTTGCGATTGTCGCCCGGATTGCGCGGAACCCAGACGCGACCGCCCTCGCCGCGCGCCGATTCCGACATCAGGCGCAGTTTGTCTTCGCCCGGAATCGAGGTCGGGTGAACCTGTATAAATTCGCCGTTGGCGTAGCGCGCGCCCTGTTGATACGCGGCGCTGACGGCGCTGCCGGTGCAGACCATCGAGTTGGTCGATTTTCCGAAAATAAGTCCGGGTCCGCCCGTCGCCATAATCACGGCGTCGGCTTGAAAGGCTTTCAGCTCCAGAGTTTGCAGGTTCATCGCGACGATTCCGCGGCAAACCTGATGGTCGTCCAGAACGAGCGACATCATTTCCCAGCCTTCGTATTTCGTCACTTTTCCGGCGGTTTCCCATTTGCGAACCTGCTCGTCCAGCGCGTAGAGAAGCTGCTGCCCGGTCGAAGCGCCCGCAAACGCCGTGCGGTGATGCAAAGTTCCGCCGAAACGACGGAAATCAATCAATCCTTCGCGCGTCCGCGAAAACGGCACGCCCATGCGGTCAAACAGATAAATAATCTGCGGCGCAGCCTCGCACATCTTCTGCACGGGCGGCTGATTCGCCAGAAAGTCGCCGCCGTAAACCGTGTCGTCGAAATGTTTCCACGGCGAATCGCCTTCGCCTTTCGTATTCACCGCGCCGTTGATGCCGCCCTGCGCGCAGACCGAGTGCGAGCGTTTGACCGGCACGACCGAAAACAAATCGACGTCGTGACCGGCTTCGGCAATTTTCATCGCCGCCGCCAGTCCCGCCAGACCGCCGCCGATGACCGCTATCCTGATACCTTTTGAAGCCATAATTTAATAAACCTCGTCGTGTGTTCCGATAGTTTGTAATAAAATCACTTCTTCTTTTTCGTGTTCGACAATTTCAAAAACAATCCGTAAATCGTATTCAACGCTACACGCCCAACAATTCTTTAAATTGCCTTTTAGCTTATGCGTTTTTAGTTGCGGATGAAAAGTATCCGATTCTAAAAGGTTTAATGTCGTTTTTACGCTTTCAGCAAGTCTTGGATTCTTTTTCAGAAAACGTTTTGCATCACGAGTAAATGACTTTGACGCAATTAGTTTCATGACAAAATCTCTTTCATAATGTCATCAACAGAAGAGGGTTTTAAATTTCCTTTTTCAAATTCCCGCTGTGCTTCTTTGACTGATTTAACGATTCGCCGGCGTTTATCTTCCCGCAAGCGATTTTGCACAATATCAACCAGCATTTCTTTTTCATCAATCGGTAATTCTTCAACCGCTTCTAAAATATCTGAAAATTTTGACTGCATAATCTTCTTATAACCGCCTTTGTACCTAAAATCTGCGCGAACCTCCGCTGCCGCCGGCGGGATCGACGACGCCTTTCTTTTCCGCTTCCTCGCAGAAAGCTTTGGGCAATAAGCCACACGGTTTGACGAACGCGATTGCCGCGTTTACGCCGACCGCCGAAAGGAAAACTGCCAGTCCAATCGAGGCGTAGAGCGCCATTTTCTGCGCGCGCTCGCCGATTAAAATTCCCCAGTCGAGCGCAAACAGCCAGAAGCCGTAAGCCAGATGCCACGCCGTCGTTATCACGCCCAGAATATAAAAAATTAAAATTGCGACGTTTTGAAATTCCGCCGCGACAATATCAAAGGCTTTGTCGGCGTTTCCCGCCACCGGATTGCCGTACGACTCCAAACCAGGAATCAGCCCGAAACGCAGGTTTAAAATATGAAACAGTAAAAAGAAGAAAAGAAAAATGCCCGTCACGCGCTGGAAAACGTAAAACCAGTTGCGCCCGTAGCCGTAATTGCCGACGTTCGAGCGCGCTTCAGCCGAGATGAAAATGCCGTAAATCGAATGAAACAAAAGCGGCAGAAAAATCCCGCCGATTTCGACAAACAATAAATACGGAATGTGATGAATATCGGCGACCGCATCGTTAAAAACCTTTTCGCCGCTCATCGCCTTTGAATTGGTGAACATATGGACGAAAAAAAACGCGCCCAAAGGCACAATGCCGGTCAATTGATGCAGCTTTCGCAAAATGAAAGTCCTGCTGATTTTGATAGCCATTTCCCAAGCCTCGATAAATTTTGAATCGCGATAATGCCTGCGTGTCTCTAAATTTTAGTTTCAGAAACGCAAATCGGCAATCCGCAACCGTATATTTATCATCATATGATTTTTAACTTATAAGATAAAATGAATTCTATTGCAGAAATTGTGTAGAGAAACTTATTATTCAGAGAGTGAGCAGTGAGCGGCGAGCAGAGTCTTTAAACCAACTTAAACAATCTGCTTACTGCTTACCGCTCACTGCTCACGTAAAGATTATGCATATTGAAACTTTAAAAGTATTTTGCGACCTCGTCGACACGCAGAGTTTTTCGCTGGCGGCGGAGCGTAATTTTATTACACAGTCGGCGGTCAGCCAGCAGATTCGCTCGCTGGAAGACCGCTTTAAGCGCCGCCTGCTGGAGCGCGTGCGCGGGCGGCGCGAAGTTCGCCTGACGCCGGCGGGCGAAGTTTTTTATCGCGAATCGAAAACGGTTCTGGCGGCTTACGACCAGCTTCAGGAAAGCATGCGCGGGCTGGTCGGAACGATTAGCGGAACCGTGAAAGTCGCCACCGTCTACAGCGTCGGGCTGCACGAATTGCCCGTTAAGGTGCGCGATTTTATGTCGAAATTTCCGTCGGCAAAGATTGACTTGGAATATTCGCGGACGACGCGCGTGGTGCGCGACGTGCTCAGCGGCATTGTCGAGCTCGGCGTCGTCGCTTTTCCCGAATCGCGTCGCGGCTTGACCATCACGCAGATGCAGAGCGACCGCCTCGTCCTGATTTGCCCGCCCGATCACGAATTTGCCGAGCGCGAGCAGGTCAAATCGAAGGAATTAAAGGGGCGCGATTTCGTTCTTTTCGAGCGCGACGTGCCGACGCGCAAGGCGACCGATAAAATCTTGAAATCCTATGGCGTAGAGGTTCGCAAAGCCGCCGAGTTTGACAATATCGAAACCATCAAGCGCGCCGTCGAAGTCGGTTTCGGCTTGGCAATCGTCCCGCAGCCGTCCGTGATGGACGAGCAGAAAAACAAGCAGCTCGCCGTCGTCCAGCTCGCCGAAAAAGAATGGGTGCGCCCGGTCGGCGTCATTTACCGCAGCGACCGCCAGCTTTCGATTGCCGCGAAAAAATTCGTCCAGCTCCTGGAAAACGGCGCGCTGAGTATTACTCCGGCATCATTATAAAGCGGCGAAGCGGCGTCTGAAAACAGCCTCCTGCCGCACCGGCGCGAGGCTGTTTTTCGGCGGCGGCTGCTCGGCAGACTTTATAAGGAAAATATCTTCTTCATTATCTTCTCACGCATCTTTTCTTACTTTCTCCTTTTCTTCCTTTCTTTCTTTCGCCGCTTATTTTTTGTTTTCGCATTCTTTGGCGTCTCTCGCCGGCGAGTATTCTTTAAAACAGATTCGGCTTGTGAAAAGTTGGATTGATAATACAAATCAATTATAATGCCTGCGTATTATCGAAAGAGTTCCCGTCCATATCTTTTGCGATTCCTGCAAAAACGTCAAAATTTTCCGTTTCCGAGGTTTTATGAAAAAAGCGTTTCCGTTTTTTATTTTATTTGTCCTGGCAGCCGCCGTTTTTCTGTTCCGGCAATCCGCCGCGCCGGTCGCGGTTTATTCCGCCGCGCGGATCGAGCAATCGACTGATTTATCGAATTACGACATTCGCACCGCGAACAGCGAAGCGGCGCGGGCGGCTTTGATTAATTTCCGCCGGCAATCAGGTCGGGATTCATCGCTTTTGCCGGAGCAGGAAAGACGAAAGATGAACGCCGCCGAAGCCGAGCTGCGGCGGCGCGTTCCGGCTCTGAAAATCGAATACGGCGAGCGATTGCAGACGCCCGAAATTATCTCGCCCGACGCCGCGCGAAGAAACGACGAATGGCTGAGCGCGCCGTCGCAAGCCGGACGCGCTTTCGTTTTGCGCGCTTTCGTCAAAGATAATTCCGCGCTTTTCGGTTTGGATGGACAGCAGGCGGACGCCCTGAAAACGACGGCGGATTACGCGCACGGAAATCTTTCTTTCGCGCAGCTCGAACAGGAAATCAAGGGCTTGCGCGTTTTTCAGGGCGAAATCAAAGCCGCGTTTACCAGTCAAGGCGAAATCGTCCGCGTCGTCAACAATCTCGCGCCGTCGCTCGATTATCGAAATCTTTCGACCGAAGCGGCTTTGAGCGCGGAAAGGGCTGTCGGCGAAGCGGCAAAATCCATCGGCGTTCGGATTAGCGAAAACGAAACGCGGCGCACCGAATCAGCCGCCGCAGGCGATAAAAAAATTCGCTTCGAGCGCGGACAGTTTGCGGACGCGACGACCGTCGAAAAAATTTATTTTCCGGTCGAAGCGGGCGTTGCGCGCCTCGCGTGGCAGGTTCTTTTCTGGCGCGACAGCGAAGCTTATTACGTAATCGTCGACGCGCGGGACGCCACGCTTCTGTGGCGCAAAAACATTACCGAACATCAAACGCAGGCGGCGACTTACAACGTCTACGGCAACCAGGCGAGCATGATGAAAACCGCCGACAGCCCGACGGCTTTCACGCCCGGCTGCGCGACGCCGAATCCCTGTCCCGAGCCGCCGGTTATCAATCGCCAGAGCTTTACGCTGGTCGGCAACGAGCCGCCGTATGCTTTCAATAATCTCGGCTGGATTCCCGACGGCGAAAACCGCACCGTCGGCAACAACGCCGAAGCCGGAATCGACCGCCAGTCGCCGAACGGAATCGACGACAACGGCTGGGCTTTCGGCAGCCCGAACCGCAATTTCGTATACAATTACAATCCCGCGCCGGGAAATCCGCCACCGGGCGAAGAGCCTCTGCCGCCCGCGCAGACTTATCCGCCTTCGCCATTTCAGCAAGGCTCGACAACCAATGCTTTTTACGTCGTCAACCGTTATCACGACGAGCTTTACCGGCTCGGCTTTACCGAACCGGCGAGAAATTTTCAAACCGACAATTTCGGGCGCGGCGGCGCGGGAAACGACAGCGTCTCGGTCGAAGTGCAGGACGCTTCGGGAACGAACAACGCGAATTTTACGACGCCGATGGACGGCGGGCGCGGCAGACTCCAGTTATACGTCTGGACGAATCCGACGCCGGACCGCGACGGCGCGCTCGATAATCAGATGATTGTCCACGAATTAACGCACGGTTTGTCGAATCGCCTGCACGGGAACGTGAGCGGTTTGGACGGCAATATGGCGCGCGGAATGGGCGAAGGCTGG
>DATHBC010000306.1:0-2004 GCA_035296345.1 Pyrinomonadaceae bacterium
GTCGCCGCGAAAAAGATTAAAAGCGCGATTATATGCAGGACGGTCGATTTGGTGGCGAAAGGCTCGTGCGAAATCGTTCGCGGAATGTTTTCGACGCCGGAAATTTCTCCGAGGCTGCCCAGCGGCACAACCTGAAACAGACCGAAAATGATGATGGCGACCAGCGGAATCTGCAAAAGGCTCTTGCTGAAACGAAGCTCGCCGCTTTTAAAGGAATCAAAAACCCAGAGCAGCAAAATACCAGCCGCGCCGATGTAAAAAATCGCCAGAATCGGCTGATGAACCGCGCCGTAAAGCAGCGTCGTCAAAACAATCGCCGCGCAGATGATAAAAAAAATCAGCTTATTCGCCATAAAAAATTAGTGAGCAGTAAGCAGTAAGCAGTGAGCAGTGAGCGGTGACCAGTGAGCGGCGAGCAGTCAGTTTTCTATATTCAACGCTGAATTTTAAATCTTAAACTGCTTACTGCTTACTGCTCACTGCTCACTGCTTACTGCTTACTGATTGAAAAATCGTCGAGCCAAATCGAGCCGAAAAGCGGGCATTGATTTCCGCAAAAGGCGCGCGCCGCGCGCACGACGACGCCTTCGGCATTCGGCGGCGCGACGAAATCCACTTTAACTTCCTGCCATTCGGCGGCATTTTCCGGAAAGGCTTCGCTCGTTTTGATAACGCGGTCGTCATTGGCGTTAACGATTTCAATCAAGGGGTTTCCGGCGCTTTTTAAATTCTCCGACCGCCGCCAGAACGTCAGGCGATATTTGGCGTTCGGCTCGACCGCCACGATTTGATAGGTCTGGGAATATTGAGCGCCGGTGTAGCCGTTGAAAACAATGCGCAGGCTGCGGTTTCCCCCGCGCTTCTGCGAAGAGTCGAGCCGCACGTCGACCTTTTCCGTCGGAATGACTTTCCAGCTAAAATAAGAATCGTTTTCCCTGCCGATTGACGATTCGAAACCCGCGTTTTGAATTTTTTCCGCCTCGGCTTCGGTCTCGAATCCCAGCTCGCGCGTAAAACCGACCGCCGAGCGAAAATATTTTTTCTCGAAAAGCGCCTGCGCGATTATCCTGGCATCGCTCTCGTTTTCCTTTTTCTGCTCCGGCGTCAGCGTGTTCCAGACGCGCAAAGCGTCCGGGGCGCGCTCTTTCGAGGCGTAAAACAAAGCCAAATCCGCGCGGACGTTCGGCGCGTCGCCCGCCAGTTGTTCGAGGCGCGCCGTGTCCTTGTCGAAATAATCCCAGATGGTCGAGAAAACCTGCTGCCGGTAGACCGGATTATTTTCCGAGGCTTTTTGCAGCTCGGCAAAAGCCTTGTCGGTATCGCCCTGCCGCAGGTAAAAATTTCCCGCCTGCCAGTGCGGGTAAGTATAAGCCGGAGCAAGTTCGACGGCGCGCCGGAAAGCCGCTTCCGCGCCCGTTATGTCTTCCGCCTGCTCGCGGGCGCGCCCGAGCTCAATCCACCAGCGATAATCGGAAGGCGCGAGACGGACGACCGTTTCGTATTTTTCCAGCGACGCCCGCCGCTTTTCCGGCGTAAAAACGTCTCTTTCCGAGCTTGCCAGAAACCAGTTCGACATCGGGTCGCCGGGCGCGAAAGCGGCGGAAAATTCCGCCACCGTGATGACGTTCGAGGCTGAGGTCGAGGTAAATTCGGCGAGCATATTTCCGATTTGCCAGCGCACCGCCAGCCACGCGAAAACCAGCGCGAAAAAAATGGCGAAAACCAAACCGATGCGGACGGGCAAACGGCGAGAATCGACAAATTTAAGCTGCTCGGGTTGTTCTTTGGACATCGACAAATTTTGCGGTTTTAAATTTTTAAAAGAAAAAATCTTTTGGCAATATCTTGACAATTAAGCCGCGGAAACGCAAACCGCGACATTTATCATTTATCATTTATCATTTATCATTGAATACTGAACATTCGGCAATTGATAAACAATAAACGATAAATGATAAATTATGTGAATCAAGAGTAGAAATAAGTAGATTGTTTCCTTTGCGC
>DATHBC010000307.1:0-9944 GCA_035296345.1 Pyrinomonadaceae bacterium
TAAATTCGCCCGCATCTTCAAACGAAGCCAGCAGGTTTTCTATCTCCACGCGCAATTCGCCGTCGCCCGCGCAGGCGTTTTCAAGAAAATCGGCGCGCTTTTCCGGCTCGGTTTCGAGCGCGACATCGAATAAGCCTTTGATTTTTTGCCAACGCTCGGGTGTCATTATTTTGAGATTTGCTGGTGCAGCCAGGCTTTTGCCATATTCCAGTCGCGGCGGACGGTGACGTTCGAGACGCCGAGGACATCGGCGGTTTCGTCGATGCTCAAGCCGCTGAAATAGCGCAGCTCGACGACGCGCGCCTGTCGCTCGTCAAATTCGGCGAGGCGGTTTAAAGCTTCGTCCAGCGCGACCAAATCCACGCCTTTTTCCTCGCCGACGACAAAGGCGGCTTCTTCGAGCGGCAGATTTTCAGCCGCGCCGCCGCGTTTTTCCCGGTTTCTTTCCCGCGCGTAATCGACTAAGATTCGCCGCATCGCCTGCGAGGCAATCGCGAAAAAATGCGTGCGGTTCTGCCACTCGACCTGATTCTGGTCAATCAGTTTCAAATAAGCTTCGTGTATCAGGGCGGTCGTCTGCAAAGTGTGATTGGCGCGCTCGCGGCGCAGATAGCGCGAAGCCTGCCGGCGCAGCTCTTCATAGACGAGCGGCATCAGCTTGTCTAAAACCTCCTGGTTGCCTTCGCTCCATCTTCTCAGCAGCTGCGTGATTTGCAGGGAATTTCGGACGGGTTCTTCCATAAATTTCGTTACCAGAATATTCTCGCGCGCCTTCGCTGTCAATAATTTTGCCGCCGGAAAAATAAAAATGAGCGTTTCTGCGAAAAGCTGTCGCGTTAATTATTGAAGCCAGAAATCAAACAGGAGAAAAGCCAATGAAAACAATCAGATTCTTAGCCGTTTTGATAACGATTTACCTAGTTTTCGCCAGCGGCAGCGCATCACAAATTCGCGCCCAAGCCACAAATGTTTTTACGACCGGCTTGACCGCGCCCACGAAAATCATCACTGCCGGACAATCCAGCCTGCTCGTCGCCGAGGCGGGAACGATGACGCCGAATCAGGGAAGAATCTCGCTGGTCAATCGAGCGAGCGGCGCGCGGCAAACATTAATCGACGGTTTGCCGTCGGGCATCAACCGCGCGGAAGGGCAGCCCGCGCCATCCGGACCTTCGGGCATAAAGCTCAGCGGGTTGAAGCTTTACGTCAGCATCGGGCAGGGCGACGCGGTTTTGCCGGGCGGTCGCGGCGGCTTGCAGGTCAATCCGAATCCGGCGACGCCGCTTAACGATTCGATTCTGGAATTGACTCTGCCCGCCGATTACGAAGCTTTGACGAGCGGTTTTTCGCTGTCTTTCGGCGACCAGGCGTCGCTCGCGAACGGCGGCGCGGTGACGCTTTTAAACGCGCAGGGCAAGACGCTTGTCGTGCGGATGGTGGCGAATCTGCCCGACTGGAAGCGCGAGCCTGCGCCGAATCTGCCGCAATACAACGTGCGCGCCTCGAACGTTTTCGGCGTCGAATTGACGGGCGGCAATTTGTATGCGGTCGATGCCAGCTTTAATCAGCTTTACAAAATCAATCCGGAGACGGGCGTTTATGAAACATTCGCCTCTTTCGCGCCGAAGCCGAACCCGCTGCCGTTCGGTCCGCCGTTTTCCGAAGCCGTGCCGAATAACGTGCGCGTTTACGGCAGTCGCCTGCTCGTCTCGCAGCTCGTCGGATTTCCGTTTGCGCCGGGCGTGTCCGAAGTGCGCGAAGTCAATCCGGCGGACGGCTCGCAGCGCAGCTTTGTCGGCGGCTTGACCTCGGCGATGGATATTCTGCCGGTCGCCGTGCCGGGCGATTACGACCTTTTCTACGTGCTGGAATTCAGCGCGAATATGCTCGGCAGCCCGACGCCGCCGGGACGCCTGAAGCTTTACAGGTTTTTGAATTCGCAGGGCGCGGGCGACCCCGTCGTGCTGGCGAGCAATCTGATTTCGCCGACCAGCCTGGCGCGCGACGGCGAAAGCGGAGATTTATTCGTGACCGAGATTTTTACGGGCAGAATCGTCCGCGTCGCGGCGACGGAAAACTCCGGCATACAATTTTTAAACAACAATCAGGACGTTTGCAGTCCGTGCAGCTTTCCGCTCGGAAACCAAAATTAATTAACTAATCAAAGGAGAAAATAAATTATGTATTCAAAAATTACGAACGCGGTTTTAATTCTGATGTTTACGGCTCTTAGTTTCTACGCGCAGGAAAAAGCGAAAACTTCCGGCGCGGGCAGTGACGAGGCGATGATTCGCGCCAATGTCGAGCAGATGGCGAAAGGCTGGAACACGAAAAGCGGCGCGGAGTTTGCCAAGCCTTTCGCCGAAGACGCCGATTATGTCATCGTCAACGGAATGCACGTCAAAGGTCGCGCGGCGATTGATAAAGGGCATCAGGACATCTTCGACACGATTTACAAAAATTCCAATGTCGCCGTGACGGTCGAGCAGATTCGCTTTCTGCGCCCGGACGTTGCCGTCGTTCACGTTCGCTCGGCGCTGACTGTAACGCGGGAAAATTCGACGCGGACAAACGACGGGAGAATTACGCTGATAATGACGAAAAATAAAGACCGTTGGGAAATCGCCGCCTTTCAAAACACGGCGATTCAACCGCCGCCGCCGCAACAACAGCCGTCGCGAAATTAACCGGAAAAATTCGACCGGCACAACCAATCGCCGGATTTACGAGCCGTCTCAGAAACGGTTTGAGCGAGCGGCGCGGCAGCCGTCGCCGCCGCCTGCTCAAACCGTGATTTTACCGGCTCGTCGCTTCAACACATAAAACAAACGGGCTTCTACGAAGCCGAATAAATTAACAGGAGAAAAATATGAGCATCAATCTAACCCGAGATTCCATAGATGGAAGAATCAAGAGCAACAACGCCGCAACTATTCTCAGGGGCGGTCATTACTGGATTTTTAAGGACGCGGATAATCCGGCGCGGTGTCTGGTCAAGCCGGGCGCGGCGCTTCCTTTCAAGGTGGAGTATAACGCCGCTCCGGCGTGTCAGACGAACAGTTTTCCGGTTCAGGAATTAGTGTGGCAGTCCGAGCCCTGGACTATGTTGTTCGACCATATGAAGATGATGGACTGCAATTTTCTGCGCATCTGGCTGACGGGCGGCACGGTCGTCGCCGGAACCGGAGTCGAGCCGAAGCCGCTCGATTTGACTCCGTTCGTGCGCGTGAAAGTCGGCACGAAATGGAAATGGCAGGTTTATAACGCCGTCGTCAACAACGTCTGGAACGAGGAATATTTTCGTCGTTTGAGCAGCTTTGCCGAAAAGGCTGAAAACGCCGGCATCGTCCTGCAAATCTCGCTGTTTAACTATCTGGATTTATCGAGACGCTTCGACGGCGGCGATTTTCGCGCATGGTGCAGAAGCCCCTGGAATCCGGAATTGAGCGACCATCCGGCGACGCTGCCGAACTGGGCGAAAAATCATCTCGTCAACACGGGCGGAACGTTTTCCTGCACCGACCCGGTAAACAATCCGGCGGAAAGCGCGCGGCAGGCTTTTTTCCTCGAGCCGAACAACAAGCTCAGAACCATCCAGCAGGCGCTGGTCAGAAAAACCGTGCAAACGCTCGCCGGGCGAACCAACATCATCTACGAGATTATGAACGAGCCGCGCGGAACGCATCAGCAATCCGCCGCTTTCAGCTCGGTCGTCACGAGCTGGATACTGGGCGCGGCTGGAGCCGGACGCCGACCGCTCATCAGCGTCAACGCTTCGAATCTCGCCGCCGGCGTTTTCGATGTGGATTACTGGCGCGATAATCAGGCGACTATTCCCAACTACGATAAGCTGGACGCGATAAGCTATCACGGTCTGACCGGCTTTAAGGACAGGGCGCTGGAGGTCTGCGGCAGAAATGTCGGAGTTCCGCCGGTTAACCCGGGCAGCGTTAAGGCGCGCTTCGACAGACATCATCGGGGGCACAAAAACAAATCGCTTATCTACTGTACCGACGCGGCGCGGACGGGGCTGCACACATTTCCCGGCGCGAGCGGCGGCGAGTATGAGCTGCAAACGCGCGACGGTCAGATTTGGACGAATTATCCGAACATGAATTCCGACACGCCGGAAGACCAGCGGAAAAAATCCGATTTGCAAAACTGGGCTTACTGGTGCATGAGCCTTGCCGTTCCGCACGCCGGCATGGTGCATTTCCAGAATCACAGTCTGAATCAGGTCAGCTACCGCCGAATCGGCAACGCGCTGCACGAAGCGCAGACCTCGCCGATGAGCATCGAGGCGGACGAATCAGTCGAGGAAGCGGCGGCGGCAACGGCTGAAGCCGCGGCGCTTGCGCCGGTTGCCTGACAGCGGCACAGTTGATTGAGCAATGTTCTGATTTCGAGTCGACGGCGCAGGTCGAAAACAGGTTTATGGGCGCGAGCGCATACGCTTTCGACGGCAAACATCGCCGGTTCGGAATCAGGACATTGCCGGTTAATGAAAAAACTTACAAAAAAGTGAAAAAAGTATTATTATTACTGGCGATTTCCCGTTCGCAGGGTTTTCCGGACGAGCGGCTGCCCGCGATGCGAAAATGTTTTGCCGGAAACCGAACGCGAGCGCCGCGCCCGCGATTGCACCGGCGACGCGGCTCAGACGGAATTTGCCGCGACCTGGACGCAGAACTTTAATCAAGCAATCAATG
Organism: Pyrinomonadaceae bacterium; assembly: GCA_035296345.1. Taxonomy (GTDB): domain Bacteria; phylum Acidobacteriota; class Blastocatellia; order Pyrinomonadales; family Pyrinomonadaceae; genus JALZHR01. Next base: position 4,710 of record DATHBC010000307.1, read on the forward strand.
AACATCGAACGCTGGCAGAAAATCAAAAGCCTGTTTGAAGCCGCGCAGGAGCTTGACGCGAAAAAGCGCGAAAAGTTTCTCGAAACCGCCTGCGACGGCGACGCGGAATTGCGCCGCGAAGTCGAAAAGCTGCTCGATTCTCTGGAAAACGCCGGGAGCTTTCTCGAAAATCCGGCAGCCGCCGAAGTCGCCAGTATGTTTGAAAACGAAGGAACGTTCGTCGGCGCGCCCCACGCGACCGGCAATATCGGAAGCGCCGGCGGCAATCCGCAAAACGGGAAATTCGTCGCCGGAACGCTTCTGGCTGATCGTTACCGAATCACCGGAATGCTCGGCAAAGGCGGCATGGGCGAGGTTTATCAGGCGGAAGACATCAAATTAAATCAGACGGTCGCGCTCAAGTTTCTGCCCGACAAGCTGGAAAAAAACAAAGCCGCGCTGGAAAGATTTCACGCCGAGGTGCGCAACGCGCGCCGGGTTTCGCACGGCAACGTCTGCCGCGTTTTCGACATCGGCGAGACGGCGGACAATCGGCATTTTCTCTCGATGGAGTATATCAGGGGCGACGATTTATCGTCGCTTCTGCGGCGCATCGGACGCCTGCCGTCGGACAAAGCCGTCGAGATTTCGCGCCAGTTGTGTTTCGGGCTGGCGGCGATTCACGAGGCGGGAATACTGCATCGCGATTTAAAGCCCGCCAACGTTATCATCGACAGTCGCGGCAAGGCGCGCATCACCGATTTCGGCATCGCCGGTGCGGAAACCGAGCTGAAAGGCGAGGAAATCCGCGTCGGCACGCCGGCTTATATGTCGCCCGAACAAATTACCGGCAGAGAGATCAGCGTCAAAAGCGACGTCTATTCGCTCGGACTTCTTTTGTATGAAATTTTCACCGGAAAACAGGCGTTTGAAGCCGACTCGCTGCCGAATTTAATCAAAAAGCATCAATCGGAAACGCCGACGCATCCTTCGGCGTTCGTCCAGAACATCGACCCTCTGGTCGAACAGGTAATTTTCCGCTGTCTGGAAAAAAATCCGCAGGACCGTCCCGAGTCGGCGCTGCAGGTGGCGATGGCACTGCCGGGCGGAAATCCGCTGGAAGCGGCAATCGCGGCGGGTGAGACGCCGAGCCCGGAAATGGTCGCCGCCGCGCCGAAAAAAGGCGCGCTCAAGCCTGCCGTCGCCGTTTCTCTGCTCGCCTGCGTGTTTATTTCCATCGGTCTTTTGATGTTGATGTCGAAACAAACTTCCCTGCATCGCCTCGTGCCGCTCGAAAAATCGCCGGAAGTTTTGCGCGAGCGCAGCCGCGAGCTGGCGGAAAAATTCGGCTACGCGGCGTTCGATTCGTATCACGGCTTTATCAGGGAAACGGCATACCTCGATTATCTGAAACAAACCGACGACGCCCCGGCGCGCTGGCGCAAACTGGCGAGCGGGCAGCCGGCGGTGATTAAATTCTGGTATAGGCAAAGCCCGTCGCCGCTCGTGCCTTTCGGCTCCGGCACGATAGTCGTTAAAGACCCGCCGAACAACGTCTCCGGCATGACGCAGATATATCTCGACACCAAAGGGCGTCTGATTTTTTTCGAAGGAGTTCCGCCGCGAACGGACACCGGCGGCGGCGCGGCGAAACATTTCGACTGGGCGGACGTTTTCAAAGAAGCCGGTTTTAATCTCGCCGATTTCAGGGAAGCCGAATCCGAATGGACGCCGGTGCACGCCTTTGACGAGCGACGCGCCTGGACCGGCAAATACCCGGAACAGCCCGACGTTCCCATCCGCGTCGAAGCCGCCGCCTACCGCGGCAGGCTCGTGCAGTTTGAAATCGTCGAGCCGTGGACGAAACCCGACAGGCAGAGTCCGTATCAGGGCGGCGTCGGCACGGACATTTCAGCCGTGATTCTGCTGGCGATTTTTTTTACGGTTTTGTTTGTCAGCGCGTGGCTGGCGATTAAAAACGTGCGCGGCGGGCGCAGCGACGTGCGCGGCGCGTTTCGGGTCGCGGTTTTTTTATTCGCGGTGCGGATGCTCGGCTGGGCGTTTCAGACGCATCACGTCGCCTCGCCCGACGAAGTCTGGCTTTTTCTTTCAGGCTTGCAGAGCGGGCTTTTCTGGTCGTGCTTTGTCGGGCTGATGTATTTATCGTTCGAGCCTTATCTGAGAAAATACACGCCCGAGCGCGTTATCTCCTGGAACCGGCTGCTGGCGGGCGACTGGCGCAACCCGCTCATCGGGCGCGATATTTTAATCGGCGGAGCCGCCGGTTTAGCCGTGATAGTTCTGGGCAGCCTGCGCCATTTCATCCCCGTCTGGTTTTTCGGCGAGCCGCCGCTCGTGCCGCACGGCATCTCGAATCCCGGCGGCGCTGCCCTGCTGGGCATTCGCGGCTTTCCCGTTTTGTTTTTGAGTCAAATCCCCGCGTCGCTCGTCGCCGCCTTTATGGTTTCGTTTCTGATTTTGTTTTTTACGCTGCTTTTGCGGCGCAAATGGCTCGGCTACGCGGCGGTCTGGCTGCTGCTTTCCGCCTTTGCGGTCACCAACGACATCGGCGCGGGCAGACCTTTGAGCGGAATGCTCTGGTCGGTGCTGTTCCCGACCTTTCTGGTTTTGACGGCGGCGCGTTTCGGCGTTCTGGCGATGGCTTCCGGTTTCGTTTTTTATCACCTCATTGTTTTCTATCCGGTGACGACCGAGCTTTCGGCGTGGTACGCGGGCGATTTCATTCTCTGCGCTCTGGCGCTGCTCGCGCTGGCATTCTACGGCTTCTACACTTCGCTTGCCGGTCAGCCGATTTTCGAAGGAAAACTTCTGGCGGACGCCGATTAGACGAGGAAAATAAATTTTAAGGTTTGAGATTTGAATTTCAGATAAAAAATTTCCGCCGGCTCAAAACTCAAAACTCAAAACTTCCTGCTTCATGTCTTATCATTCATCGTTTTGATGATTCCGCTCCGGCTTGTTATTCTTTAAAATAAGACGATGCAAAAAATTTCCTGGCAAAGCGGTCAGAGCGTCCTGCGCGCCTTTGTTTTTCTCGGCGTGCTGACGGGATTGCTGTTTTCACGCGGCGAAGGCATTCGTCTTTTCCCGTTTCCGCCCGAAGCGACGGAGAATAATCATTCCGTTTGGAAAAGCGGCGGCGAGCTGGTTTATCAAAAGAATCTTCATCGCTTAGAGAGCAAGCCGGGCGATTATCTTTCGAAAATTCAGCGCGACCATCAGCATCATTACTGGAGTAAAGCATTCAGCCCGCTCGATGATGCGCCGCTTCTTTTCTTTTTCCGCGCGCTCTGCGGGAACGTTTTATTCGACGGCGGATTTTTCAAATCAAGGCTTTTTTCTTTTTCCGGCGCGAGCCGCGCGCCTCCTTCGGCGGCTTAAATTCTGTAAATCACCGGAAGTTTTTTGAAAAGCCGTGCCTTTTTCTTTATCGAAGGCTCGACTCGGCTGAATTGTATTCGTTTCGCCAGGCGCATCGTCTCAAGGAGGAAAAATCTGATGCACACTCCGCCGTTATTTGAAGATTTACTGATAATTTTACTGGTTTCCGTGCCCGTAGCCTTTCTTTGCCTGCGGCTGAAGCTGCCGCTGCTGGTCGGTTTGATGCTGACGGGAATCGTCATCGGACCTTACGGTCTGGGACTGATTAAAGAGCTGGAAGCAATCGAGATTCTCGCCGAAATCGGCGTCATGCTGCTGCTTTTCACCATCGGGCTGGAATTTTCGCTGCGCCGCCTGCGCGAAATGCAGCGGCTGGTTTTAATCGGCGGCGGCTTGCAGGTCGCGCTGACGGTGGCGGCGACCGCCGGCGTCGCCGTTCTTTTCGGGCGCGAGATAAAGCAGGCGATTTTTTTCGGTTTTCTGGTCGCGCTGTCGAGCACGGCGATTGTTTTGAAAAGCTACGCCGAGCGCAACGAAATCGACTCGCCGCACGGGCGCGCGGGCGTCGGGATTCTGCTTTTTCAGGACATCAGCATCGTTTTGATGATGCTTTTAGTTCCGATTCTCGGCGGAACGGGCGAGGCGTCGTTCGGCGCGATAGTCAAAACGCTCGGCGGCTCGCTCGTGGCTCTGGTCTTGATTGTGCTCGCGGCGTGGTTCGTCGTTCCGAAGCTGATTCGGCAGGTCGTCCGGCTCAGAAGCCCCGAAGTTCTGATTTTGACGGTCGTTTTGCTGGCGCTCGGGCTTTCGTGGGTGACTTCGCATTACGGGCTTTCGCTGGCGCTCGGCGCGTTTATCGCCGGAATGGTCATCGCCGATTCGGATTACAGTCACCAGGTGACGGCTGACATTCTGCCTTTCCGCGACGTTTTCAACAGCCTGTTTTTCGTTTCCATCGGTCTGCTGCTCTCGCTCGGCGCGCTGGTCGAAAATCTTTCGACCGTCGCTCTCTGGATAGTCCTGCTCATCGTCGGCAAAGCCTTAATCGTCTGGTCGGTCGTCCAGCTTCTCGGCTTTCCGCAGCGCGTGGCGGCGATGACGGCTTTGGGCTTGGCGCAAATCGGCGAATTTTCCTTCGTGCTGGCAAAATCCGGGCGCGCGGTGGATTTGCTGCCCGACGGCGATTACCAGAGTTTTCTGGCGGCTTCGATAATCTCGATGATGGCGACGCCGTTTATGATTGCCGCCGCGCCGCGTTTCGGTTATTTCGCCCAGTCGGTTTTTAAAGACCGGCGCGACGCGGGCGAAGCGGCGGACGGCGGCGAGGAAGATATTCACCTGACGTCGAGCGGCGGCTTGAACAATCACGTCATCATCGTCGGCTACGGCTTGAACGGGCGCAATCTGGCGCGCGTCCTGCGCGCCGTTTTAGTGCCTTACACGATTCTGGATTTAAACGCAGACGTCGTTCGCGAAGCGAAGGAAAAAGGCGAGAAAATCAATTTCGGCGACGCCACGCGCCGCGAAGTCCTGCATCACGCCCACATCGAAAACGCCAACGCGCTCGTCCTGGCGATGAGCGACCCGCAGGCGGGACGCCGCACCGTCAAACAGGCGCGCGAGCTGAACGAAAACATCTACATCGTCGTCCGCACGCGCTACACATCCGAAATCACCGAGCTGCTGGAGCTTGGCGCGAACGAGGTCATTCCAGAGGAATTCGAGACGAGCATCGAGATATTTTCGCGCGTCCTGCTGCGCTACGGCGTTGACCGTCATACAATCGAAAATCAGATTGAAAGAGTCCGCCGTCAGGGTTACGAAATGCTTCGCTCTCCTTCGATTCAGCGGGTC
>DATHBC010000308.1:0-9220 GCA_035296345.1 Pyrinomonadaceae bacterium
AGTGATTTTGTTTCGGGAAAGGTGTCGGAAAGCAATCTGAAATACGTCTCTTCGGTTTCGGCAAGAAATTTTTCGGTTTTCAGCGCGAAAGATTCAAAATCGACTTCGGAAATTTCTTCAAACAATTTCCGGCAGTTTTCAAATCCGATTTTTTGCGCGTTTTCCTGCCGGATTTTAAATTTTTCCAGAAACAAATCGGCGCAGGAATTTCGCGCTTCGGAAAGCCGCGCGTAGATTTCGCGGCGCGCGGCGATTGGTTCTTCCGTCTGAATCCGGGCGAAGGCTTCCGTCAAGGTCAGGCTTTCGTTTTGAAAGAAAATTTTCCGAGAATTGCGGCACGCTTCGTATTCGCCGGAAATTTCCGCGGCTTGATTTTCGAGAAAACCGGCACGCGCGATGTTCAGCAGATTTCGCCGCGCTTTCGTTTCGGTTTCGGTTAACCCTTCGGCGTTTTCGAGCGATTTTTCGAGGTCGAAAATCGACGACGACGAAAACAAATCGCTGAAGCGTTCGGCAATCGCCGCTTCGGGAAACTGCTGCGCCGCGCCGAGATGTTTTTCCAGACGATTTTTCTCGCGGGCGGCGTAAAAGCTTTTCAGTTCGCGGCGATATTGTGCCAAATCCATTTTTTGAGATTAAACCGGAATTGCCCGGCGAAGCAAAATCAAAAAGCCGCAAGTTTTTCGGCTTGCGGCTTTTAAAAATTAAAAGCAGGCGAAGCAACGTGGAAGTGCGCCGCGCCTGCCAATGCGTGATTACTGTCCTCACCCCAGCAACCACTAGAGACGGAGGCTCCACCAACCGTCTCGATTGATGTAACTATACAACGACTTTTATTTGAATTGCAAGACGAAAAATGTGTTTTATTTTTTTTCTTGAAAAATCAAAAAGTCCGAGACGATTTCCAGCACGGTTTCGGGAAAACTTTCCTCTATTGCCTCGCGCATTCTCGCCCCGGCTTCGAAATCGGGGCGCTTTTCGAAAGCCTTCCGGCGCAGCTCGTCCGATTCCCATTGCGCGTAGGAATAAAAAATTCCGTCCGAGCCGCGATGCAGGCGCGAGCCGCGCCAGTGCTCGTTCAGGCTGTAATACGAGGTAACTTCCGACCACGCTTCGATAAACTGCGTTTCCAGCTCCGGCTTGATTCGCCAGCGGTAAAGTGCGACAAACATAAATTTTATAAAGTGAAAAAGTGAAAAAGTGAAAAGGTGAAAAAGCGAGCTGAGCAAAAACAATAAAACTTTTTCACTCTTTCACTTTTTCACTTTTTCACTTTTCAGCCCAGACTTGCTTTAATAACTTCCGCCAGGCGATGCGCCTGCGATTCGATTTGATTTTGATTCTCGCCTTCAATCATCACGCGCGCCAGATTTTCCGTGCCCGAATACCGAAGCAGAAGCCTGCCTTTTTGCCCCAGCTCGGCTTCGACCTGTTTCGACGCGGTCGAAATCTCGCCGACATCGTCGAACGGGCGTTTTTCTTTGACTTTGACGTTGACCAGAATCTGCGGGAAACGAACGAATCCGGCGGTCAGCTCGGATAAAGTTTTTCCGCTTTCCTGCATCGCTTCGAGCAGAAAAAGCATCGTCAGCATTCCGTCGCCGACCAGGGAACGAAACGGGAAAATGATGTGACCGGATTGCTCGCCGCCGATGCTGGCGTTCGTTTTCAAAAGCTCTTCGAGCACGTATTTGTCGCCGACGGCGGTGCGGACGAGCTTGATGCCGCTCGAACGAAGCGCGACTTCCAAGCCGAGATTACTCATCACGGTGGCGACGACCGTATCCTGATTGAGCCTGCCGCGGGCGCGCAGATGTCCAGCCATCGCCCACAAAACGGCGTCGCCGTCGACCGGATTTCCCTTTTCGTCGACAAACAGCGAGCGGTCGGCGTCGCCGTCGAAAGCCGCGCCGAAAGCCGCCTTTTCCGCCGAGACTTTCGCCTGCAAGCCTTCGATATGCAGCGAGCCGCAGCCGGCGTTTATATTGCGACCGTCGGGCTGGCAGTTTATCGACGCGACGCGCGCGCCGAATTTTTCCAGCAGGCGCGGCGCGAGCTTTGAAGCCGCGCCGTTGGCGCAGTCAATCACGATTTTGAAATTTTCGAGCCGCAGATTTTCAAATTCGCCCGCCAGATAATCCAGATAGGCGTTCTGGTATCTTTCGGCATCTGCCGAGTGGATTTTCTCAAATTCCGCACGCCGCATTCCGCATTCCGCATTCTCGAAAATATCCCGCTCGATTTTTTGTTCGGTCGCGCCGTCAATCTTTTTTCCGTTCGGCGAAAAAATCTTGATGCCGTTGTCGTGAAACGGGTTGTGCGACGCGCTGACGACGATTCCGGCGTCGAAATCAAAGGCTTTCGCCACAAACGCGACGCCCGGCGTCGTGATAATTTCAGCCGATTCGCAGTGTGCGCCCTCATCAATTGCGCCCGCGTGAAAGGCTTTTTCAATCCATTCGCCGGATTCGCGCGTGTCGCGTCCCGTCACAAAGCGCGGCTGTCTGCCGAGTTTTTCCGAAAACTGCCGCGCCAGCGAGCGCCCGATTCTTTCGATTGTTTTTTCATCGAGCGGAAACGCGCCAGCCTCACCGCGAATTCCGTCCGTTCCGAATAATTTCTCCATAAAATCCGAATAATTTCTCTATAAAATCAATGCTTTTACAACTCAGATAAATTTAATATTCCAAAATACAATATCCGCGCTATAAATAAAAATTGTCGTTCGCATAAACTTTTCAAATTATATTTGACAACCAATCGCGTTTTGAGCGAATCTTTATTATCGCACGTTTTCGGAAGCGTGCTTCGGCAAAAAAACAGGTTCATCCCCGGACTTGCGCGCCGAGCGAACGTTTTCCGAATCAGCAGGAACAATCCCAATGACAAAGAAAAGTTTTTCCGTTTTTGCGTTTCTATTATTTCTGACAATTAATCTTCCGGCACAGACGACGCAGCCGAGTCCGATGCCGACCCGCGCGCGCTTTGTCGGCGCGGCTGCCAGACCGACGGCGACGCCGACGCCGCAAAACCCGGCAGTCGTGACAAGCACGCCGAAGCCGGTCGCGACGCCGATTGTCAATCCGATTCCGGTTGACCGTCCCGCCGCGATGCCGACGCCGACGCCGGTGCGCGTCGTGCCGCAGAATAATTATAAGATTTTGAGCTTCGGTCAAATCAAAAGCAAAATCGGCGAAGCCAAACGCCTGATGCAGACGCGCCCGATGCCGACCGGTCTGACGAATTGGACGGACGCGGCGACGGGCGTTTCGATGGACGTCGTGCGACTGGCTTTTTACGACTGGAAAACGGAGAAAATAGATTTTGTCGTGATGACGAAACCGGCTTTTCTTTCCAAAAACGCGGAATTTTCGCTTATCAGCACGGGCGGGAAATTGATGCATATCCGCATCATTCGCGCCAACGGCGTCAACACGCCCGTGACGATTTTCGACCAGACGGGCGAGATTCACACGCCTCTGGTCGTCCAATATCCGGTCGAGCGCGGCGGACGCTATATGGAAACGGCTTATTACACTTCGACGCACACGGGCGTCGTCACGCCCGAAGTCGTCAGCGCCGGGCAGCTTTACGTCCGCAACACGATTGACGTCGCGCGCCAGAAGCTGAGCGAAAAAGGCATTATCGTCTCGCCGCAGATTGCTGACATCGCCGAGCGTTTATCGACGGTCGAGCACGTCGACCACCTGCGTTTCAAAACCGAGCATCACCCGAATATCTACAACGATATTTTCACGCTTTACGCGCTGAACGAAGGACAGACTTATCGTTATTCCGTCAGCTCGGCGGGCGCGGGCGGCATGGTGCAGATGATTCCTTCGACTTATTATATGGTGCGCAATCGCTTCTACCACGTCGGCTTGATGCCGGATTTTGTCGAGGGAATGCGCAATCACCAGAACGCGGCGCTGGCGATGCTGCTTTATATGAAGATGACCTGGGACGATTTGATGGCGAGCGAAACCGTCTATGCCGCGCTGGCGGACGGGAAAGCTACGCCGCAGGATTTAATGGCGGCGGGCTACAATTCGAATCCGGCGAAATTAGCCGGTTATATCAAACGCGGCGGCTCGGGCTGGCGCAATCTCATCCCGCGCGAAACGAAAATTTATCTACAGATTTACGCTTCTTTAGAGCGCCACGTGCCGATGATGCCGCGCGCGAAATAAAGAATCAGCCGCGAAAGAACCCGAAAAGGCGCGAAAAAGATTTAAGAGAAAACAGCCGCGACAAGCTCAAATAACATGAATGAAATTTATTGTTTTCATTCGTGTTATTTGTATAATCGGCGGCTGTTTTCTTATTCTTATTTCGTGATTTTTTCGGTTTTTTTCGCGGCTGAAATTTCAGCGCGCACGTCTTCGAAGGTTTTTCCGAGCAGGTTCGGACCGAGAAAAAACTCGTTCTGCGTGATTTCGGCGAGCGCGAAATCCGGCAATTGAAAATTCTTCATCTCTTCTTCCGTTTCAAAAAAAACTTTCGCCGGATTGTAGCCCCAGAGCGGGTTTAGAAACAGGTCGATTTCGATTTGCCTGCCGTCGAAATCATAAAAATACCGGTTAAAGCGAAGCTCGCTGGTTTCGACGCGCTCGTTTTTTTTAATTTCCCTGCCTTCAAAAATCTCGAAAGCGGCGTGTTCGGCTTCGCTCAGATGAATCCGGGCGACCTGCCAGCGCGACAAATCGTCTTCCCTCGCCGGAAAACGCTGCTCCAGAATCCAGTTCCACGCTCGCGTCTGCGGCGAGCGAATCGCGCGCAGGCGCAGGCGCGTGTCGCGGATGTAATTGTCGAAAAATTGCAGGTGCTCGCTGGCGCGCGTCAGCGGCGCGGGCAGCTCGCGGACGAGAAAAACTCGCCGCAGCTCGGTTCGATAAAACGGTTGATGAATCATAGCGTGCTTATTTGTCTTTTCGTTTATTTGTTTTATACTTTTCTATTTTCGAGTTCAATTTAAGGAGAACGTCTATGCGTTATCAATTTTTACTTTTTATTACGATTTTAAGCTTTTCGATTATTTTCGCCGCGTGCGGCAGCCAGCCGGCGAACAATAATGCAGCCGATACCAGCAGCGCGGGAAATCCAGCCGGCGCCGCGGCGGCTAATAATTCAAACAGTTTAACGACCACAAACAAAAAACCGGAAGCGGCGACGACCAACAACGCGCCGACGCTCGCGCCCGTCGTGACGGCATATTACGACGCTTTAAAGAAAAAAGACGATGCCGCTCTGCGCAAAGTCGCCTCTGCCGAAACGCTGAAAATGTGGGAAGCCGACATGAAAGTGGCTAAGGAAACCTCGCTGACTGCCTTTTTGAAGGACGAGATGCCGACCGATGATAAGCCGATTGAAGTCCGCAATGAAAAAATCGAAGGCGACACGGGCGTAGCGGAAATCAAGGGCGGCAGTTACGGCGTGTGGACGCCGTTTATATTCGCGCGTGAAAACGGCGTCTGGAAAATCACCAACAAGAGCCCCCACGTGCAGGAAGTGAGAGATTCGGCTCCGCCGTCAAACACCGCGAAATAAGCTGTAAATTTACGAAATTAAAGCGGTTCCAGGGTTACGAGTTCATCATTTTTTTCGCCCGAAGCCGCCTTTTGCGCAAATCCCGCTTGCAAAAAATTTATTTTTTGCTACTATTTGCAATTTGAAATGTGAGAAAGTGAAATTTTTCGCAAAATAATAATTAAAACCTTTTGGAGGAATTAGAAAACCATGAAATTTAAAATTTTAACCGTTTCGGCTATGGCTGCTTTAGCAGTAGGCATTTCAGCTTGCGGCGGCGAAACGCACAACACGGCGAACAACGCCAATACCAATGCTAACAGAAACGGCACCAACGTAACGAATCTGAACACGACCGGCGGAACGACCACCGGCGGCAACACCACCGGCGGAACGACAACTGGCGGCAACACCACCGGCGGCAACACGACCGGCGGCAATACGACCACCACGACCGGCGGAAATACAACCACGACCACCGGCGGCAACACCACCGGCGGCAACATGAACGGCGGCAACACCACCGGCGGCAACGTGAATCGCGGCGGTAACACGACGACCAATTCGACGCCGAGATAAGCTAATTCAAATCAGCTTAAAATAAAAATACCGGCTTAACTTTTACGGTTAGCCGGATTTTTATTTTCGATTGATAAAAAAACGAAACGCCGGTTTACTTAGATATTCAGAATTGATTAAGGTTTTTATATAAATTTATCTCAATCAATCTCGGGCAATCTGATTAAATCGGCGTTTCGTTTCATTTGCTGTTTTACGCCGCCGCGTCTTTGGCTTCCGGGGATTTATACGGCGGCAGCGTCACGCGCGCGGCTTTCTCGCGTTTCAAGCCGAGAGCCCAATCCGCCTGCATAATCGTGTGAATGTCGCGCGTTCCCTCGTAGATAACGGCGGCTTTGCAGTTTCGCAAATATCGCTCGACCGGGTAATCGTTCGTGTAGCCGTTCGCGCCGTGAACCTCAATCGCCATCGACGCGGCTTTTTCCGAACGGACGGTCGCCTGCCATTTCGCCATGCTCGCGGCTTTCGCCGACGGCAAGCCCTGATTTTTCAGATAGCCCGTTTTGAGCCACAAAAGATGCGACATTTGATAATCGGCTTCCATCTCGGCGATTTTTTGTTTGACCAGTTGATGCTCGCCGATTTTGACGCCCGCCGTTTCGCGCGTGTTCGCGTACGCTACCGAAGCGTCGCGGCTGGCGCGAATCACGCCCGTCGCGCCCGAGGCGACCGTATACCGCCCGTTTTCCAATGAAAACATCGCGATTTTAAAACCTTCGCCTTCCTGTCCGAGCATATTTTCCTGCGGCACGCGCACGTCCTGCAAGGAAAAATAGCCCGTGTTTCCGGCTTTAATTCCGAGCTTTCCGTGAATCGTCCCCGAAGAAAATCCCGGCATCGCGCGCTCGACGATAAAACAGCTCATGCCCGTGTGGTCGCGGTTTTTACGTTTTTCCTCGTCCGTCCAGCAGAAGAACAGGAAATGGTCGGCGACGTCGCCCAGAGAAATCCACATTTTTTCGCCGTTTAAAATCCAGTCGTCGCCGTCGCGCCGCGCCGACGAGCGCAAGCCGATAACGTCCGAACCGGCGTTCGGCTCGGTCAAGCCGAAAGTCGCGATTTTTTCGCCTTTCGCCTGCGGCGCGAGATATTTCTGTTTCTGTTCCTCGGTTCCCCACGAGAAAACGCTCATCGAGTTCAGCCCGACGTGAACCGACATAATCACGCGCAGGAACGTGTCGCAGGCTTCGAGCTCTTCGCAGACCAAGCCCAGAGAAATATAATCGAATCCCGCGCCGCCGTATTGCTCGGGAATGCAGACGCCCAAGATTCCCAAATCAGCCATTTTGCCCAGAATCGAGCGTTCAAAATGCGATTTTTCGTCCCATTCCTTGATAAAGGGCGCGACTTCCTGCCGGCAGAACTCGCGCACGGTTTTCTGCAAAGCGACGTGCTCTTCGCTAAATTCAAAATCAATCACAGTCTCTAAATTTCCTCTCAAATAAAATTTTTTATGTTAAATTAAGGCAGTCGAAAACAAAATTCAGTGTATCATTTTGTGAAAATTTGCGCTAAAAGGCGGAATAAAATCAACAGGTCGCGTATGAAATCAATCAATAAAATTTTATTTTTTCTTCTCTTTATCCTCTGCGTCTTAAACGCAAATCCGGTTTTCGCCCAAAACAAATCGAACGAAAAACTGCCGCCGACGCCGAAGCTCTTAAGCCAGCGCGAGCAGCTCAGAGTGCGCGAGCAGTGGCTGAAAAAGCGGCTCGACACGGTGCTTTTGCCGATGATGCGCAAGCATGGCGTTTCGATGTGGATTGTAACGAACGAGGAATTTCACGCCGACCCGCTGACGGAATACATCGCGCCGCCGCTGCCGTACGTCGGCAGGCGCGATTTTTTTATTCTCGCCGACAATGGGCAAACTCTGGACAAAATCGCCGTCGTTCGATACGTCGAAGAACATCTGAAAAATTTCTACACGGTTTTGAATCCGCCCGGCAATAAAATCGGCGAAACTTTAAAGCAAATCGTCGCGGAGAGAAATCCGAAAACCATCGCTCTGAATATGGGCGGCGGTCGCGGGCAGTCGGACGGCATCACGCGCGACGCTTACAAATTTTTAGCCGACGCGCTCGGCAAAGACGCGGAAGCGCGCTTTGTTTCCGGCGGAAAATTTATCACCGATTACCTGGATACGCGCCTGCCCGAAGAACTGGAACATTATCGCCAGGCGGTTTTATTGACGGATATTCTGACGCGGCGCGCCTTTTCAAACGAGGTTGTCACGCCCGGCAAAACGACCGTCGGCGACGTGCGCTGGTGGCTGATGCAGCAGGTTAATAATTTCGGCTTGACGCTCTGGTTTCAGCCCGATTTGCGCGTGCAGAGAATAGCGAAACCGAACGAAAACGCGATGCAGTTTCTGGAAGTTTCGTCGGAAAACGTTGTGTTGGAGCGCGGCGATTTGATTCACGTCGATTTCGGCTTGAATTATATGGGACTCTCGACCGACTGGCAGAAACACGCGTATATTTTGAAAAAAGGCGAGCGTGACGCGCCGCAAGGTTTAAAAGACGCTCTGAAAAACACGAACCGCCTGCAGGACGCGTTATTTGCCGTCGCCCGCGCCGGAATGACCGGACCGGAAGTTTACGCGGCGACGATGGCGGAAATGAAAAAACAAAATATTCAGGCGATGATTTACTCGCACCCGCTCGGCACGCACGGTCACGGGCTCGGCGCGGCAATCGATTTCCGCCGCGCCAACGCTTCCGGCGCGGACGAACGCCTGCGGCTCGGCTCTTACACTTCGATTGAGCTGAACACTTCGACCAAAATTCCCGAATGGAACAATCAGACGGTCACGATTATGGCGGAAGACGACGCTTTTATGACGGAAAAAGGCTACGAGTTTTTCCGCCCGCGCCAGACCGAGTTTTATTTGATTCGATAAGAAACCAGCCGCGAATGGACACGAAAAAGCACGAAAGAAGGAAATCAGGCGCGAATAACACAAATTAAAACAAAATAAATCAAATTCCCATCCGTATCTATCTGTGTTCATCCGTGAATTACTTTCTTATTTCATTCGTGTCATTCGCGGCTAACTTTTTTTCGTGCTTTTTCGTGTTCTTTCGTGGCTAAAATTTTATGATTCCGATTTCCG